>DAIDAB010000048.1 GCA_027310845.1 bacterium
CATATCTAGCGAAACTTTCTTCGGAGAGAATCCTTCTCGTATCGCACCAGCCACTCTTAGGCGAGCTTTTCAGGAGTTACGTCGGGGGAGAGCTGGATCTCACATTTCCTCCTTCATCCATGGCAAGGATTGATGTGAATGAGTCAGGCAAACTCGAAGGAACCCTTGTCTGGTTACTCTCATCCGACATCCTTAATGGGAAAGCAAAATAAGCCAACGAGATTGGTTCGTGGGTCAAGGAGATCTTTTCTTGGATCAGCTAATTCCACTCGTAAGAAAATATCTCATCACCGAAGGTGTTCCTTGTGGAAGGCACTGCAAGGATCCTGTGAGATTTGTTCCTCTCCATGAGGGAGAGAAAGGCCTCGTCGGCGCATACGTGTGCCCCGAGGATTTCGTCTCTCGCGTGGTCTACTTTTCAGACAACCCGAATCCCCAATGGTTCGAGGAATATCTCTCAAGGCAAGCTGGCAGTGAGAGGATCAGGGGGAGGGACATACGCTTTGGCACAAGGCATGGCTGGGAACTAGGTAAAGACGCAGAGGAGAACGTGCGCAACGTGGCGCCTGAGGGAATAAAGCAGTACTACTGGACGTTTTATCCAAAGACAGATCAAGACAAAAAGTTTGGAACTTTTCTCTGCTTCAAGGAAAAAGGGGGCTGCGGGAAGATATTCACGAAATCAATGGAAGAGAAAAACAGACTTTGCCAAGAGTGCTCAAAGTAGCTAGACAGTCATGGCCTTGAGCTCTTTGTAGAACTTGCTGTTGAAAAGATCTTCCCAATGTTTTCGCGTAACATCAGTGTTTTCAGAAAATCCTGTGAAGACGTGCCTCACCGACCCGTCGGCAAACTCTGCGAAAAGCTGAGGAATGAGATAGTCTTCAGCATTGTCACCGTACTTTTCGACTAGTTGATCCGCTATCCTGACAGCATCCGACTTGTCAATGTCAAGTACGCGGTATGGAACACCTAGGCCCTCTGCAAGCCTCTTCGTATTTTCAAGCGACAGCGGAACGCAGTGCGGGCACCAAGTCGCAAGCACTATTGAAACTCTTGATAGTTTTGCCATCTTGATTTTCGCCTTTTCAAGCGAATGGAAAAGAGAGATTTAACCTTTGAATCGCGAAACATACAATTTACATCCTCGCACTCGCCAAATTACGAATTGCGGATACATCAGACGAGACTTATTAATTGCTCAGAAGTGAAAATTCACCGAGGAACTTGGCAGAACAGAACGGCGGAAGAGCTGTCGCGCAATTGTTGCGCGAATACAAGGTGGAATACGTCTTTGGGCAGCCCGGCGGACAGACACTCCCGATATATGATGGACTCTACGACCTTGCGCCGAACACGAAGCACATAATGGCTCATGATGAAAAGTGCGCTGCCTTCATGGCAGATGCCTATGCCAGGTTGAGCTTCAAGCCAGGTGTTTGTGACGCAACAGTGGGCCCTGGAACCACCAATCTTCTTTCAGGAGTAGCCGAGGCCTACGGCAACTCTATTCCATTGATTGTGATTACAAGCGACGTGCTAACAAAGCAGGCGGGCAAGGGAATCTCGCAAGAGTGTGACCAGCTGGCTGTCCTGAGGCCTTTCACAAAGGCAAGCTTCAAGATTGACAGAACTGACAGGATTCCAGAATATGTTAGGCGCGGATTCAACATTGCCGTCAACGGTCGGCCTGGACCAGTTCACCTAGATTTTCCTCAAGATGTCTTGCAAGGCGCATTTGATTTTTTAGGAGATCTTTACGCTGAAGAGGATTGCACTTCGTATCCCGGAAGAAGGCCTGCCCCTGAGAATTCGAGGATAGTCGATGCTGTGAGACTGCTTCTTTTCTCAGAAAGACCTGTGATCCTATGTGGCGGGGGCGCAATGCTTTCTCAGGCCTGGCAGGAAGTCATTGAACTTGCTGAGCTTTTAGGCACACCTGTCGCCACCACAATAACAGGAAAGGGGGCGATACCTGAGAACCATCCTCTATCTGTTGGCCCTATAGGCCGTCAGGGATACAGAGAATGCGCCGATGTCGCCGTAGAAGAATCTGACGTTCTCCTAACAATAGGATGTAAATTCGCACAGATTGCAACTGACAATTGGACTCTCATAAACCCGAAAACCAAGATAATTCACATCGACATTGATCCGTCAGAGATTGGAAGAGTGTACCGCACAATCGTTTCTATAGTTTCTGACGCAAAGCTTGCACTCAAAGCATTGATTGACGCGCTTCGGTCCAAGGTTTCAAAGGGAGCAACTTCTGAGTGGCTCAAGAGGGTCTCAAAGGCAAAGAAGGAATGGCTGGATGCAGCGACTCCTTTGGTGAACTCGGAGGCCGTTCCGATACGACCTGAGCGCCTTGTAAAGGAGATCAGGAGTGCCGTTCCTGATGACGCGATATTTGTATCAGATACTAGCTTCACGGGCGCCTTCACAGCGAGCTATTATGACGTGCTGAAATCTGGAAGGACATTCTACGAGCAGCGAGGGATGGCTGGAATTGGCGGAGGCCTGCCTGCGGCTATCGGAGCAAAGTGCGCTGTTGGAGATAAACTCGTGATTGGCCTCGGAGGAGATGGTTCTTTTGCTTATCACGTCTCCGAACTTGAAACAGCCAGGCGCCACGCGCTACCACTTGTCTACCTTGTGTCAAACAATGGAAGTCTGGGTTGGATCAGGTACCTTCAGGAAAAGAATTATTCAAAGAGGCTAATATCCACGATGTTCATGGACATGAACTTTGGCAAGATTGCAGAGGCGTACAACTGTTTCGGAAGGGTTGTTGAAAGACCCTCGGAGATAGGTTCAGCTATCAACGAAGGAATCAAATCTGGAATCCCAGCAGTGATAGATGTCAAGACTGAACCCAGTGCTGTTCCGCCGATCTCTCGCAAGACGACTTATGCCGCATAAAGGAAGAGCGTAGGCATGACAACGCTATCTGAGTTTGTCTACTTTCCTGAGGATGAGAACTGGTCAACCTGGATAACGCGCGTCATCGCAATGACAAATTTTGGCGGAGCTGATTTCGGCGAAATTCACCGGATAGTGAAAGGCCTCAAGGCCGGAGACTATGAGGGCTGGCACAACAGGTGGAGAAACATGGCTGAATACGTCGAGGGGCTTGCAAGGAAAGCAGAGAAGGATAATCACAATGTGACTGCAAGGAAGTCGTACCTTCGGGCGTTCACCTACTATCGCATGTCCCAGCACTGGGTAAAACAACATTCAATTTCACTTCAAATGTATGACAAGATGCTAGATTGTTATTCGAGATGGGCTGTTCTTTCAATTCCAAAAGTTGAGCGCCTCGAGATTCCCTTTGAAGGCACCACATTATCCGGATGGCTGCTTCCGCCGAAGACAAAGCGCGCTGAAAAAAGCCCGATACTTTTCTACTGTTCTCCTGAAGCTGGAGCTTGCGAGGGAACAATTTTCACCGGACCTCTTGAAGCAAGTGAGAGAGGCATTGCGAGTGTTATAGTGGACTGCCCAGGACAGGGAGGAACTCTCAGGTACAAGAAGGTTCTCGGAAGGCCAGATTATGAGAAACCTTTTGGAGCAATTGTAGATTATCTTGAAACAAGATCCGACGTTGACGCAAAGCGCCTCGGTGTCTTTGGCTCTGACATGGGAGGCTACTTTGCTGTAAGGGCGGCCGCATTTGATAGCAGGGTGAAAGCTCTTGGAAACATCACTGCGTGTTACGACGTGTACGAGGACCTCTATTCCCCTGACAAGGAAACTCACAGAGAAGGATTGCATGCATATCTTGGCACGACTGATCCTGGCGAAGTAAAGAGAAAACTAGCATTGTACACTCTGAAAGGCATCGCTGAGAAAATATCTTGCCCACTTTTTGTCATGCATGCCGAGGAAACCGTGGTCTATCCAGTAGAGCCAGCATACAGGCTTTACCGCGAGGCAAGGGGACCAAAGGAGCTACACATTGTCAATTCTGGACACACCATCATGGACAGGAGAATGGAAGCTATTTCTCTTGCGATGGACTGGATAGCAGACAGGTTGTTTTCTGTCTAAGTGTTTGTTGTCAGGATATTCACGATCTGGAGCGGTACGGATAATCCTCGAAGTTTTTGTGGATCCTTATGCCATAATGAATTTACCGCGCGCGCCGGTGAAACACGAGCGAGGGGGGAGAAAATAAAAAGCTAGGGAGCAAAACAAGAATTGTATTGAAACCTGTTCTATATGGACATCCTGTATCTCTTCAATTGTTTCAATTGAGGAATTGCATGTTCAGTGGTTTTCTTTGGAATTCCTGTATCTAGCTCTCCAAAGCCATTCCATCTCCTCTACTTATGAGTTGGTTTCCTACTCGGCATAAGGAACAGCTTGTTTCATAGATCGGTTCTAGAATCCATCAATCGCCGCCTAATTTTATGTGTCTAACACAAATTGAATTTCGGTGCTAAATAGATCTACTTTCTCATTCCACATTTCGAAAACATCCGAAACAGGATCATACAGGGCAGCCTCTCCAGGTATCAGGTGTCCCTGATAAACTCTATCCTGAGAATTTCGTATGGTCCGCATCTGAATCCTTCGTTGCTCATGTAATTTCAACCATAGCTGTACTCGTAAAACTCGAGATGCGTGCTTCTGGAAGTTCCAAAGGTCACTGTCTCCTTGTCGGAGGATAGAGATCGCAAAAACGGCACAGATTGTGAAGCACAATGAAAAAGAAAGAGGCCACCGAGTGCCGAAAGTCCAAAGAAGATCAAGGAATTGGAAAGTGACAACGGCGACAGTCTGAGTTACGTTCCTAGAAGTCAAAATTCGAGATAATTATATATAATTATAGATTCTATTAGTTTGAGAAGAGTTTTTGCCCGGAAGAATCTATGACATCAGTCTTGAAACTCAAACTGAGAACTCGAGACGACCTACTGGAGATTCAATTAATTGATAGACACTGTTTACGTTTTCCTGGGACTCTTCATGAGCTTGTTGATGGGACTAACTGGCATGGGAGGCGGGGCGCTCACAACTCCGCTGCTGATATTCCTTGGAATCCCTCCTGCCACCGCTGTGGGAAGCGATCTCGCATTCACCTCCATCACAAGGGGAATCGGCTCAGTTCTACATGGAAGAAAAGCGAATATTGATCTACGTCTCACAAAGCTCATACTTTCTGGAAGCATTCCGGCGACAATTGCTTCATTCCTCTTGCTTCCCTATCTGAAGGCCTATCTTGGTCTGAGTGGCTTCAACTCTTTTCTGACAGAGTTCCTGGCTGTAATTCTTGTTGCCGTCTCAATCATTGGATTGTCAAAGGGCCTTTCTCAACGGAAACTAAGATCAAAGAAAATTGAGCCCAATGCAATTACTGCTGGAGAATATGACACACGATACGACGATCTATCAAGAAACAATAAACTCCTCATAGTCGTTGTCGGAGCGATTGTTGGTTTTGCGGTTCAATTCACTTCGGTGGGAAGCGGAACGATTCTAATCTTTTTCTTGATGTTTCTCTTCCAGAGCAAGAAAATAATCGGGACAGATATCTTTCATGCATTCATTCTGACCACTCTTGGCGCGTTCCTGCATTTCAGCCTGGGAGACATCAATCCTGATCTGGTCCTGAGTCTTGCAATAGGAGGAGTGCCTGGGATATTCCTTGGCGTGCGAATGCACTCTTTGATTTCTCTTGCAAACCTTCGTTACTTACTGAATATTGTGATAATGGGTGCCGGAGTGACACTAATCCTACACGCATTTGTCTGAATGAGCTCCTGAGCATCTATGAGTTGCCAAGGCAACTGATACCCCAAGAAATTTCTGGTTGTATCAACGACTCTAGCGATGTAAGGGTAGCCCAAGTCTCCTGTGGAAGTCACATCTGGAAGAGATGTGTATCTGAAAGTGGCACAAGCATGCATATTTTGCTTCAGATTAGCCTATATACATCATCCTCTCCCCCAGGATAGCATATGTCACCCCCCAGGAGAAATGACGTAACTAGGAGAATCTCACGAATCCATGGACATGTGCACGGAATATTGGAAATGCTTGAGCAAGGGAGATCATATTCTGAAATCGTTCAGCAGATCTCCGCTGTGAAGGCTGGCCTCGATAGTGCTGTGCAGGTAATTGTCGAAGACCTGGTAGAGGATTGCATTGCAATGGGAGGGAAAAACAAATCGGCTGGCGAGGTTGCCCTCGAACTCAAAGAAGTCCTAGCTAGAACTCGATGAAACCTATACGGTATAGACGTGGAATCACAACCCAATGAATAACAGCCAGCAAACTGTACAGAGCAATGAGGCTACTCATAGAGAGGAACAAAATGAGGAGAGCAAGTCGAGGAAGCTTTTGCGACTTGCGCTTGTGGGCATAGCAGCCTTATTGAGCTGGATTGGAATCTGGCGAGCACTGGCTCCTATCGATTTCATTGCCATAATCACGACTCTGGTTGGTGGTTATCCAGTCTTCAAGGAAACCTTCGAGGCATTGAGACGCGGGCACGTGAACATGGAGGTATCGATGGCTGTTGCAATCTTTGCTTCCCTTGCACTTGGTCAATTCACAGTTGCAGTTGTAATTACATTCTTCGTCCTCCTGTCAGAATATATTGAGAACTACGCAGTCGACAAGGGAAGACAGACTATCATCCTACTCGAAAAGTCGGCCCCCAAAAAGGCGCTTGTTAGGCGAAATGGTGTTGAAGCCGAAATTGAGACGCAAACTCTCGAGCCCAATGACATTGTCATTGTGAGAGATGGCGAGAGAATACCCGTAGACGGAACTATTGTTGTTGGATCTGCCTTTGTTAATCAATCCGCGATAACTGGCGAATCAGCAAGAGTTGAGAAGAATCCTGGCGACAGGGTTTACGCAGGGAGCATAGACGATTCAGGCGTTGTTGAGGTGCGAACTGACAAGATTGGTAGCGAAACTGTATTTGGGAAGATCATAAAACTTGTCGAGGACGCAGAGCACAGGAAAGCTCCAATACAGAGAATTTCAGACCGGCTTGCTGCCTGGCTAGTGGAGTTTGCAATTGGGCTTTCCGTCCTGACATTTTTGATCACAAGAAACATCACTTCAACGCTTTCTGTCATTGTGGTAGCTGGTGCCTGTGGAGTTGCTGCGGGAACTCCTCTTGCCATAGTTGCGATAATGGGCAAGGCTGCAAAGAAGGGAGCAATCGTCAAGGGAGGAGCTTACATCGAGGAAATGAGTAGAATTGACACAGTTGTAATCGACAAGACTGGAACTCTGACTTTCGGAGAGCCTGTAGTTACTGACACCATTGGTTTTGATGGCTATGATCAACAAAGAGTGCTGGAATGTGCAGCTTTGGCAGAGAGACACTCCAATCACCCTCTGGCACGCGCGATAACAAGCAAAGCGGTGGAGTTGGGAATCGTGTTACCACACAGCTCTGGTTCAGGAGCAGAATGGTCAAATTATATTCCCTGCAAGGGCATGGTATCAGAAAACGACGGCGAAGAGATTATTGTGGGGAACAGCGTTCTCATGATGGAAAAGAATGTAAAGTTTCCAGACGGCGCCGAAAACCGATTGGTTTCGAACAAGTCAACGGTACTTGTGGCCCGCGCCGGCAAAGTTTGTGGGATGATTGCAATATCCGACCAAGTAAGAGCAGAAAGCAAGAATGCGATAGCTGAGCTGAAAGAGATGGGTATCCACACAGTAATGCTCACAGGTGATAACGCGGATGTTGCAAAAGCGGTTGCACAGGAAGTTGGGATAGAAGAGGTCAATGCAGAATTGCTCCCTGAAAACAAAGTTGATTTTGTGGAGAGCTTGGTCGCCGAAGGCCACAAAGTCGCAATGGTTGGCGACGGCATCAACGACGCGCCTGCACTGGCGAGAGCAAACATTGGAATCGGAATGGGCGCAGGAACTGATGTTGCAATCGAAGAGGCGGACATTGTTTTGATGACAAACGACCTTCAAAAGATTGCAGATGTTACAAGGTTAAGTAAGAAAGCCTACCGTACCATAATGATAAACTTCTATGGAACAATCACAGTAGATGGCATTGGCGTAACACTTGCATTCCTTGGGTTCTTGAGTCCTCTCGTTGCGGCTGGAATACACGTTGTCTCAGAGCTAATTTTCATCTTGAATTCTGCGCGGTTGATCAGATAATGCCAACTCGCATTATTCATCTTGTAAACTGAAAGTGGGAAAGCGAATAAACAAATTGACGCGAAAGCGCTTTCTGCGATTCGTGATATTGCTAGAATAGATCAAATCACATAAGGGTTTGTGAAGTGCGATTCGTCAGACTGCTCTCTCAAGTTTCAGTGACGCGATTCAAAGTGTTTTTGGTTTCGATAACCCATCTGCCTGGGATCTTCTAAGCAAGAAGAACGCCGCAAGTCCTAAAGCAATAATTGGTAGGCCCGCCGTCAGACCAATGTTGAGAAGGTTATAGCCATAATTGACTCTGTAGGCTAGGGACGTTACAACGAAACCTTCCGAATCTGACACGTTCACCTGAAGCTTGTTTTGCCCCATACGCGAAAGTGAATAATTATAGTTCGAAGCACTTCCCTGAGACACCACAACTCCATTCAGGTACCAAGTGTAGGTGTACGGAGGCGTCCCTCCAGAAACAGTCAGGGAACTCTTTGCTTCGTTATTGGAGAGGAAGAAACTGGTAGATTCTGGACTCACTGTCCAGCTCGAAATAAATGGGTCTTGATTTACTCTGACATTCATAGTAGTGCTATTTATCGCATAATTGGCGGAATCAATGAGCTTGCCGTATACTGTGTAGTTTCCAATTGCAGTCGCATTGAATGAGAAGTTTGAGGAGGTAAGGCTTGTGTTTTGCTCTTCAACCTGCTGACCATCAACGTACCACAGGAACGTGTATGGCGAAGTTCCACCCAAGACTGATGCTGAGAGTGTGTCGTGTTGATTCAGATCAACACTTTGCTGTGCCGATGAAATACTCAGCGAAGGATCACTATTCACTGTGAATCCGACGCTCTGAGAGCTTGCAGGGTAGCCATTGGAATCAATTACATCAACATAGTAGTCGTGTGCTCCGAGTGCCAACGAACCAAAGTTGAGTATGGTATCGTAGATGCCATTCGTAGAATTGTAAGTCGCGAATAGATTATTGTCAAGAAACACGAGATAGGTGTACGGTAGGGTTCCGCCTGAAGCATTAGCTGCGAACGATGTATTCACCTGATTTCCAATATCGGCCGAAATTGATGAGGCCGAAAGATTCATCGAAACGGGATCCGTGCCCGTATCCAACACGTAGGCATCCGCATGTTCTGTAGCTCCATTGCTTTCGAATTGGTGGAGTTGGTGAAAGTTATCAAATGCGATCAGAGAACTGCTTTGAGCGCTAAAGACAGTTTGGTTAGTTGCAACATTATATTCATCGATCCAAAGCCAGGCCGCGGATAGTGCAAATGCTTGGTTAGAATAGGTGACAAACTGTTCACTGCCATAGTACGGGTTGGCATGATACTGCTCGGTCATCAAGCCTGTGAAAAAGCCATGCATATTCAACGTGGAATTTGGATTGCCTACAAAATTGCTCGCACCTTCAGCGCTGTATGTTTCGAGAGCATACGAATTCGTATTGTAGTCGAGCGCATACATCACAGCTTTCCCTGCGAAAGAGCCCGTCCCGAAATACAGATTGAAAAGAACGCAATCTCCTTGGTTGACTGGGCCGCTGAAAGTGGCAGCCCCTCCACCTCCATTGCTTGGGAATATTGAGACGCCAGTTGTGTTGAACACCTCGTAGGCTAGTACGAAACCGCTTGCGGTGCCACCCCAGTCATAAGCAAGACCCACTTGATACCAGTAGCCGGCCCCTGACAAGCCGTTGAGAAGATATGCAGGGCCGTATCCGTCGCTATCTACTTGCGCCACAGCCGTTACATTGTACTCCAAACTCGTAAAACTCTGGGTAAATGTCTCTCCGACTTGCTCGTCATATTTTGGAGTCGTACCAGCAAATTGAGCAGTCTGCTTTGGCTGCAGCATAGCTGCCATATGCATATGATATGTCAGATCTGATGTCATCGGAATAGAGTGGTTTGGAACCGACGCTACACTTGGATTAATCATTGCTGGAAATACGAGCAAGATGAAAACTAGAGCGAGAATGTTTCCACATTCTAGTTTCCCTCTCTTCAATGACAACGACTACTTTTCCCTTGTGACATTAGTAAAATCCTGAAGGAAAAAGATTTTCGCAGACAAGAAGCATCTATTCAGTGTCGATTCGCCTCTCTGCCACAAGGCAGTAGTCAGGAAAACGCAACTGGAGCTCTATCTGATACGCGTGGTTAATTATTTCATTGTGTAAAGCACTCTTATTGTTCCCTTGTATCCCAAACCTGCATAGCATGTTCGGAAATATTTCCACTATGAAAAGCACCGATTCTGGATATGATTCATAACGCTCTAAATTTGATATGAATCTGAAATTCATATTCTGAATCCTCCACATTCTTAATGGAAAAGCGAGATTTGAACACTGTTCAACTCATTGAACGGTGAGCGGAGCTCGATGAAATGTCTGTTCAAAAATGCTTGTTCTAATATGGAGATTCCTATTCGCTCTTTTCCAAGGAAAGTGAAAACTCGCAAAATGAGTTCAAAAAACAAAGTCGTGCTTTCAGCGGCAATTGCGGCAATAGTCGCAGTTGCACTGATTGGCGCGGCCATATTCATACCAGGAGCAGGCATCTTTCGAACAACATCTCAAACCGGGACTTTGGGAGTTCAGCTAACTGATCCTCCAATTGTCCCTGCAGGAGTCACAGATGTCTACATCAATTACTCCGAGATGGCAGTGCACGTAGCTGGCGCCGGAAACTATTCTGGCTGGTACCAGATTGCACCTGCAGGAGAAATTGATCTGATGTCTGTCCTCAGCACGAGCATAACTCTCGGAAGCTCGCAGGTCAAGACGGGAACATACAACGCTCTCGGCTTCAACATCACATCTGCGACTGTCACAGTCAGCGGGCAAAACCAATCGGCGTTCATCTCAAGCAGGCACCTCATCGTTCCACTCGTCGGTGGAGTGCAAGTCGGCAGCGGTGCGAGCGAAGGAATTCTGGTTGATTTGAGTCCCACAGTTCTCGCTGTGATGAATGGGACACAGACTGCGTACGTCCTGATCCCATCTGCACAGAGCTTGCACATCCCAAGAACCGTGTGGACGCAAGCTGAGCATAGAGGAGACGAGGTTAAGAACATCCAGCAACAAACGTGGTTCGAAAACGGGGTCCGCGGACAGATCTCACTGAGCAAAGTATCGTTATCTGCGAACTTGGTCAATGTCACTGTGACAAACACTGGACAGAACAGCACGGTAGTCTCATCGCTATCCGTCTACTATCCACTCACAGTGTTATGCCAGCAGTACTCAGGTTCATGTGCATCGAGTCCATACGGAGATGCTCTACCAAGAGCAATCCCTGTTGCACTCTTCGGAGTCCTGTCCAACGGCACAATGCTGCAGTACAACTACACAGCAGCGGCAGTAGCTCACTATGACAGCGGTAGTGCGTCTGCAGGAGCTGAAGTAGGAATAGGCGTAGAACTAGAGCAACAAGGCGTGCACCTAGGCTACGTACTAGCACCCGGCCAATCGGTCACCTTTACCTTCAAGGGAAAGGTTGCCACAATATCTCCGAGCATCCTCAACTACTTCCCCGTAAACATCGCTGCTCCACAGAGTCTCTTGAACGCCATCTCGAACATCAACTCTGCACAGCAGTACTACGTTGTAGCTAGAGGTCCATTCGGAACATTCAGCTACTATCAAGTAACCGCAAGTTAGCTTTGAGTAGCACACGCAAAGAAAAGGGAAAGTGACGAAGAGTCCTTCCCCGGTTCTACTTTTTTCTTTATTTTTTCCTGGTTTTTTTGTATTGAATGTCTTCAGTCAGATATTACTCATTGCATTTCAAGGGAAATTGGTAAGGAAGCAGCATGCTAATTCCACGCATTAGATGAACCTGACGAACGGAAGACCTTTCAGATGTTTGTCGCCGGTCCAAAGTTCAACTTCGAAGCGCCTCGCGGTCGCATAAATCAACGCGTCTGAGAAAAGTAACTCATGCTCAAGGCTGTAATCTGCGTC
>DAIDAB010000049.1:0-11774 GCA_027310845.1 bacterium
CGTACCTAGGTAAGATCAGAGCCGAAAACTCCTTTTTCCATGATTTCTTTCTCAAGGAAGCTCCAGCAGTAGTTCCTCAAACGCGCGTATTCGGGATTCAGTCTCGGATCGTAATTCCAACGATCCTGGGGAAGATTGACCTTGATGACCTCCTTTACCATTCCGGGACGTGTAGTCAGCAAGACAATTTCATCTGATAGATAGATAGCTTCGTCAATATTATGTGTGACGAAGAGTGTAGTCTTTGGAACTGAGCCTTTTACTATCTGGAGAAGTTGCTTTTGCAGTATTTCTCTCGTCTGCATATCTACAGAGGCAAATGGCTCGTCCATCAGAAGCACGTCAGGATCGATTGATAGTGCCCTAGCAAGGCCCACTCTTTGTTGCATTCCCCCAGAAATTTCATGGACGTAGTGATTCTCAAAACCCGCTAGTCCGACTACTTGGATGTACTTTCTAGCGATCTCTACACGTTCGCTTTCGTCGACTCCTCTCAGCTCAAGTCCAAACTCTACATTCTTTTGCACTGTTCTCCAGGGTAGCAGTCCAAAGCCTTGGAAAACAAACCCCATTTTGGGCGGCGGTGAAGTCACAAGCTCACCTTTGAAAAACACCTCGCCACTGTCCGCAGGGAGCAAGCCGTCGATTATCCTCAGAAGAGTGGTTTTGCCACAACCTGAAGGACCGATGATACTTGTGAAGGTCCCTGATTTTAGATCGAAAGAAACTCCTCCAAGAACTTCCACTCGCTCCGCCTTCCTGCTAGAAGTTTTACGCTTAGTGAACGACTTCCTAACGCTGTTGACCTGTAAAACCTGCGATTGTAACGTCTGCAAGCGCTCAGTGTATCAACTGAGAAGCCTATAAACGTTTTAGCGAGTTTTGCCAAACAAGATTGAAATTTTGGAACGTATGCCCGGGCATACGCTGATCTGACCAAACGATTGATGATTTTGAGCAATATTCGCATTAACTCTTTTATCGTGTCCTACTTCTTCCATGCAAAAGAAACTACTTGCTTTCGGATCTGCCGCTCAGCTCTATCGAGTCGAATCCCTATAACTCAAGGACCAATTACTCTGCCATTACAATAGATCGATTGGCCCAGTCGTTGCGCACAAATGGACAGCTGTCACTTGTCAAGGTCCGCCCAAGTGCTAAGCATGAGGGACACTATGAACTTGTGTTTGGACACAGAAGAGTCATTGCTGCGAGAAAACTGGGTTGGAAGACGATTCGCGCTGAGATAGTCAGCATATCCGAGGAAGACATGGTGAGCCAGTCGCTTGTGGAGAACTTCGAACGTGAAGATCTTTCTGATTACGAAAAAGCCCTAATTTTTGAGAGGATGAGCAAAGAGTTCGGGAAGACCTACGAACAAATAGGGCGGATGCTCGGGATCTCAAAGCAACACGTGTCGAATTATCTGGCGATGCTACGACTCTTCGATCCTGCTGTACTTTCTTCCAATCCCGAGCTCTTGGACTCTCTTCGGAAAATTAGCGAGCATCACGCAAGAGTACTCTCGCGTGTTAACGACCTGAATACGAAGATGGACCTTACGCGCATGATTGTGAAAGACAATCTCACAATCAAGGAGCTGACAAACATTGTAGGGCGCCTCAGGAGCTGGTTCACAGTCGGGGAAAACTCAAGATCCACATCTAAAAGTCAAAATGAGGAAGAGTTTTGGTCGGACGGGATCGAAGAAGGAAATAAGGATCGAGCTCAAGAGGATGAAATTGAAGAAATCGCGAAGACGGTGTTGAATGAATTTAGACTCGCACACAAGGGAGATTTCGACTCCTACAAGGAGATGCACCTCTTTGGCGAAGGCTTCAGCATATACAGTGCCTTTCCACCATTCGGGAGATTCGAAGGTGGTGATGCTCTTTCCAAAGAGAGACAATGGTTCTTTGAAATCGCGCCGAAACTGACTTGGAAGATTCGAGACCTGAAAATCGACGTGCTCGGGGAGGCGGCCCTTGCAACATTAACGGTATCTTATTCCGGAACCTACTTGGGAGATCCGCTCAAGATGGAGCTACGTGGAAGCGTCGTCCTAGCCAAAAGGAACATTTCTTGGAAAATTCTGCATGAGCACTGGTCCAGACTGGATGCTGGTTCAATTGGGATTGCAAAGAGACCACGCTCGCCTACCATTCGCACTTCCACTGTCATTGAGCGCTGAATGTGCTACTTTTCCAGAGCGAGTTAGTGCGCAAAATAGCAACCGAGACTATTACTCGTAATAGGCTGCTAGAAAAATCGTCCATCCATACGCCTAGCTTAGCAATATCAACGCTTTTATATTTCGAGTCCAGAGCTCGCATTGCCTTTGTCAGCCGCAAGGTTTCTCCCGATCGTCGTAGCGATAATTCTAGCAGGTACACTCGTATACACAGCATACGCAATGGTTCCTGCACCAAGCAGTAACGTTAGCTTGAGAGTAGGATATCCAGACTCTCTGGACGAAAGTGACGTCAGCGACATGTACGCTTACAATGTGATTCTTCCAGCAGAACACATCTACGTCACTCCTACATTCTATGATGCTCCACCCCTTTCATACAAGGGATTAATTTCAGGTCAGCAAGATATTTCGTTTGGAACTACTGCACAGTCGATTGCAAGGGGGCCAGGTGGAAGTCCTCCACAACAAACAACTTGTGTTACATCATATGCACTAGCAGGAGTTTTCTTGGAAATTGCTGGACAAGGGATCACGAGTCCAAGCCAGATGATTGGTAAGGTCGCCGAAGATTTTGGCCCTTGAACTAGCACTAGATCTCTTGACTTGTATTGGTACGCCCAGGCACACGTTCCAGTTTCCCAAGACGTGGCTAATTCCAGTGCTGTCACACTCGTAAATGGCGGCGGTAATATTGCTCGTGTCCACGACTTGGAGAAAGGAGTAGCTGCCGCGATTGCGGTGGACGATTTCATTCTCTCCGACTTTCAGGGTAGTGCAAACACAACTGCGAACGGAGGTCCATTCCATGTGCTGTTCTATGCGCCGAACAACTACTACGACAACTGCTTTGCAGTGAATGATAGCTGGCTCCAGAATTCTGCAAACCAAGCTGTCCTTGTAAAGTTCATAGAAGCAATAATCCAAGCGCAGAGAGACTTTATCTCGAATCCATCACTTATGGTGTCATATGCGGAAAGCCAACTCCCTCTAACGGCTCCGAGTGAAATCGCGTTCACTTCAACATTCTACCCTGGGCACTATACTTACTGGCCATATGGGGCATACAACTTGATAGGATCAGCAAATGTCACGGGAGTGTACGCAGGGACGCAGACGTACTTCCTAGATACTGGTATAATCACCAGTGCCGTTGCTAACTCGACTGTGCAACCGTATGGTGTTGTGAACAAGTGGTTTGAGAACCAAGCTTTAGCTGCTTTGGGCCCGTACACATATCCATCATCAGCATCATGGGTTACGCCTGCATTCAAGAGCTACGTGAGTTCTGTGGTGCCATCAACGCTCGGCAGCATCTCGTAAACTCAAGAATGCACCAGTCCCCTGTCTCACGAACGGGAGGACCACCACCGATTTCTAAGTATAGAAGACTTATTCGGTGAATCGCTTCAAGGAGAGATCGTAAACTCTCCGCCGTCGGTTATGATGGTCTGGCCAGTGATGTAGCTTGATTGATCGGAGGCAAGAAAGAGCATCACATTTGCGATCTCTTCAGGCTCTGCAAATCTCTTGAGCAGTTTGAGCCCTCTCAAGTACTCTCTTCGCTCTTGACTCATATCGCTGATCATCCTAGTCTCGATAATGCCTAGGCCTACGCAGTTGACCCTGATATTAGGCGCGAGCTGCCTTGCGAACGATCTTGTCAGAGTCACCTGCCCTGCCTTGGCTGCGGCATAAGCTGCGTTTGCGCCCACTCCCATGATGTTGGTCATCGAGGTGACATTGATTATCACGCCAGACTTTTGGGCTAGCATGATCTCGGCGGCTTGGCGACAGCAAAGCCAGGCACCTTTTAGGTTAATCGCGACAAGTCTATCCCACATCACTTCGTCGATCTCACGGTAGCTTGAGACTCGGTTATGCATGCCTGCGTTGTTGACGAGGATGTCGAGTTTTCCAAATTCATCTCGAACTCTTGCAAACATCGCTCCGACTTCCTTGCTGTCTGACACATCCGCCTTGACCATGATGGCCTTCCCTCCGTTTGAAGTGATTGCCTGAACAACCTCCTTCGCTCCTGCTTCAGTGTGGTTGTAGTTCACAACAACCAATGCGCCTTCCTTTGCAAAGAGCTTGGCCGCGCTCGCTCCTACGCCAGAGCTGCTCCCGGTGATCAGTGCAATCTTTCCCTTGAGTATCTCGTTATCCATGAAACCAACTCACAGACACTCTGGAAGCTCTTCTATTGGATACTTGGAGAGGACTTCGTTACCTGACTCTGTCACAAGGACCATCTCCTCAAGTCTCACGCCGTCTTTTCCTCCAGACTTTCCAGCATACGTCTCCAATGCGATGACCATATCTTTCTCAATCTTCTGCGGATGGTCAAAAGAGTAAGTCCTGCTGATGAAAGGTGGTTCGTGGAGACCCAGCCCGAGCCCGTGTCCTATATTGTTACCAGGCGCGTCGGTGGCATCTGCCACGTTCCACGCATTCTTCGAATCTGGCCATGCCGAAGCAATATCTCGTGTTGTCACTCCTGGTTTTGTCGCTGTGATGCTTGCCTCGATCCAATCGTAAGCATCTTTGTACAGAAGCTTCTGTTCCTTCGAAGCGCGACCGCACGAAAAAGTCCGATAATAACACGACCTGTAGCCGTTGAATGAAGCCATGATGTCTAAAAAGACCAAGTCTCCAGGCCTGATCATCCTATCGGAGAAATCATGGTGATTGGGATTTGTCCTCGGCCCGGACATGCAATTCACGGCTTCAACATCGTCTGCGCCCATCTTGAAAAGCTCATAATTCACAAGTGCGACGAGTTCGTTTTCCTTGACACCAGGCCTTATTGCTCTTGCGACCTTGTCATAGACCGCGTCCACCATTGCCGCAATGACACGCTCACATTCTATCTCATCTCGAGTTTTGATCAAGCGTGCGTCGAACATTACCTTGTCTCCATCAGCCACCTGTATGCCATACTTCTCAAAAGTTCGAAGCAGCGGAACTGTGAGGAAATCAACTCCAAGCGGCATGTCTTCTACCTTGTGATCTTTCATCATCTTCTTGATCTCAGAGATGCAACGATCGAGAATCTCCTGGCCTTCTACAGATCTCCAGCCGCTCTTTGCCGGATAGACTCTGCCACTAAGCCAGGGATTGTCCTTCAGGATCTTGAGCCGAGCTGAACCTCTTTCAAACATGATGGGCTCCCCTTCTCTTGGAAGAAGGGAATACCTCAGAATGTCTGCGCTCCTTCCCCACATGCCAATGAAGGTGCTTGTCAGGTACCTTATGTTGTAGAAATCAAAACACAAAACGGCGCCCAGGTCGCTTTTCTTGATCGCGGCCTTGGCACGCTCGACTCTCTGCTTTCGCAGTCTATCATAGTCAATTCGCTCGGCCCAGTCGACAGAAGTAATTCCGAAAGACATTCAGCTCAATCGGATTCTTGTATCTAATTTATGAGTTATCACGCCAGGACGAAAGTGATTTCATCCAACTTACGCACGCCTACAGAACAATAGATCATTTGTATTAGACTCATAATATTAGGCGGTGATTGATGGATTCTAGAATAGATTTGTCACGGGAGCTGTTCCTTATGCCGAGCAGTGAGCAATCTCATAAGTAGAGGTGAGGCAATGGCTTTAGAGAGCTAGATACAGTAATTCCAATGAAACAAGCAAGAGCTACAATTTCTCAATCGAAACAAATGAACACATACAGGATACCCAAACAGAATAGGTTTCAATACAATTCTTGTTCTGCTCCCTAGCTTTATATTTTCTCCCCCCTAGCACATTTTTCACCGGCGCGCGCGCATACCCGTCCTTAAGGCATAACGATCCACAAAGAAAGTGCGAAATATCTGTCAGAGCTAGTTCAACCCTTTCCTGACAACATTACATCCTAGGATGAAAGCGTCTTCTTTACACGATTCGCCTGCGAGCTCTCCGAATCTGCTCCCTTATCTTCTGAAACAGAAGGCTCATAGATCTCCTTCATCGGCTCAAGCTTCGCTCTATTGATATTGAGCGACAAAACATCGAATCTATTGTAGTGGCCTGTAATGTCGTGCATCACACGCGTCGGTATGCTTTCCTCAAGATCAATGTCGCCGTAGAGAGTCATCTCACGATCTCCAAGAGCTTCTGCTATCACTTTTCCGTATTGCGGCCCAAGGATCAGCGATGGAGCCGCGCTTGCGGTGAGTCCCTCCCTGAATGCGGGGGTAATGTCCTCAAGCATTTCTTGGCTGAAAAAGCCAGTTGCCGCAATGACAAAGGACTTGCCCTCAAGAGCATACTGGCGCGATGCGAACTTTACATACTCCCCATGCATTTGCATCTTCGGATTGGGAAACGGAGGCCAGCTCGCAACGTGTATCACTTCGCCCATCGCATACAAGGCAAACTTTGCAAGGGGGTTGTTGTGTTCACCACAAATCAACCCGCCGATCTTACCATACTGCGTTTCAAATATGTTGAGAGTGCTTCCATCTCCACCGCCATAGATCAACTTCTCGGTGAAAGTTGGAACAAGTTTCCTGTGCTTTCCAAGGATCTTCCCATCGCTCCCGATGAACAGCTGCGTATTGTAGACTGTGCCAATCCTCCCCCTTTCTTTCTCGTTCAACCCCATGACCACAATAGTCTCGTTTTGTCTAGCCACCTCACAGAGGATGTCTGTGTCTTTGCTTGGAATCTCAATTGAGTTTTTGTAGAGGTTCAGATATTTCTTGCGCGTGATTTCAGGAGTCTCAAATGTGGAATTGCGAGGGAATCCAGACAGAAAGCCTTCAGAAAAGCCCACGATCTTCGCCCCTCCTTTCGCCGCTTCTTCTATCAGATGGGCCGATTTCTCCACTGTTGCATCACGATTTTGATAGACTGGAGCAGCCTGAACTGCTGCAACCCTAAGCTTCGGATAGGAATCTCCAGGCAAGTTTTCTCAACACGCTGAATTCAGTTTCTCCGCCCCCGATAAAAGCGATTTTACGGTATTCGAATCAAACAATAAATGCACAGCATAGCGGTGCTGTTGCGTCAGAAAAGAAAATCATTGTCAGAATCACATTCCGAAAGTATCTTCCTATATTTTCCTGAGAATCGGGGCTGGTCCCACCAGATCATGCGAGGTATCGGCGAAGCTCAGAACGGAGGTGGGGATTTCGGGGAAATTAGCAGAGCTGCGAGTCGAATGAAGGTTGGGGACTCTGAGTCGTGGCACACCGAATGGAAGGCGCTTGCGGAATACGTGGAGGGCATCGGAAAAGCTGCTGAATCGACTGGACGAAAACAGACGGCGATGCAGTCGTATTTTCGCGCTTCGAATTACTATCGGCAGGCTGATTTCTATCTTGATAGAGACGATCCAAGGGAACTTCCAACCTATCAGAAACATGTCGATTTGTTCCAGAAAGCTGGCGAACTGCGCACCCCGAAGGTCGAGCCAGTCTGGATTCCTTTCGAAGGGAGGAAATTGCATGGTTACTTTGTGAGGTCAACTGACTCATCGTCGAGTAAACAACCATGTGTCATAATGTTCGGCGGGGCTGATTCAACTTGCGAAGAAGTGTATTTCTCTAGCGTACCGGATGCAGTGGCTCGGGGGATGCATGTGCTCTTGGTCGACGGACCTGGGCAGGGATACACACTGCGTTTTGAGAAATTGTATGCGCTATTTGATTACGAAAAAACAGTTGCAGCCGCGATCGATTTCCTTACCTCGACGAAATCAGATGTGATTGACACTAAGAGAATCGGAATACTGGGGAGGAGCTTGGGCGGCTATTATGCGTCAAGGTCTGCAGCGATGGAGAAGAAAGTCAAAGCGGCCGTGATTTTTGACGCGATATTCAATGTCATCGAAAATGTATATGATTTCTTTCCTCCGGTGAGAAGAGCTCTCAACTGGGACGTGGGAGCAAGGAATGAGGAGGAAGCAAGAGAAAAGCTCTCAAAGTTCAACCTCTCGGGAGTCGCAGAGAAAATCGAATGTCCAATACTAATTGTGCATGGCTCCGAGGACTACATATCTTCCCCAAAGGCCGCTGACAAACTCTACAACTCGATACGCCATCCTGACAAAACTTTGAAATTATACAAAGCGGGCCACGGTGCGGCTGCATACAGAGCAGAGTCGACTGCGTTCGTTTTTGATTGGCTCACAGAGAAGCTTGGCTAGCATAGAAAGATCATCCAAAAATTATGCGCATTCTGCGCGCTGATCCTTAACAGATTCAAGCCAACATGGCAAGATGACTATGTGATTGATTACAAGATTGGGAAATTCAAACAGAACTCATACAGAACTAGATATTTTGATGCTTTACTGAATGTGTGTCATGATCTATGGCTCATTTCAGCTTCTGAAAAAGTGGAATGTCATAAGTAGAATTTGCAACAATGGCTTTGGACTCTTATCCACTTCATGGTCGAACCCCCCCCTCCCACCTTTTCACACTGGAGTACATTGTGATCCTGCTTAAGGAACAAGTATCCACAAAGATACAAAGAAATATTCAATTCCAATGATTCATTCGAATTATGCTTGCTTATTCTAACCTCAGGTAGCTGCGAAGAAATTATACATGCTTCATTCCCGCGGAAAGAAAGATACCAAACACGATAATTTTCGGATAATATGCAAGCGTTCGAAAGCTTAATTGCTTACTCAATGCTAGTATAACTCCAAATGACTCAAGCTCCATCCTTACTCCATCAGTCGAAACCCGATAGGCCAGTTGCTCAAGTCTCGAACTGGAATGAACTCCCAACATACTACGACATGCACGGCAAGAGGCAGCTCAAGATTTTGTTTGATGATGAAATCGGAGGAGCGGAAAACGTCGCTGTGGAATACATCACATACCAGAAGGGAGATGAAGTCAGAATGCACAAGCACGACGATTCAGAACACGCCTTCATTATTCTCAAGGGTTCCGGTTTCTTCGAATGCGATACGGGTCGCTACCCAATCAAGGAGGGCTCAATCATGTTCATGCCTAAAGGAGCTAATCACCGATTAGGAAACAACGGAGATGGAGAGTTGGTTCTCTTGGAGATATTTGCTCCTCCTACGGCAGCAAGAAAAGCAGGCCTTGCTACATGCTATGCTATTCCGCAGTGGAAAAAGCACTTTGATCCAAAACTCTACAAAGAGAAGAAAGAATTTGCAGAAGCGCGCGGCGTGAAAAGCAAGGCTGCATTCGCAGAAGCTAAAGAATCGCGCAAGAAAAAGTAGGTAACGCCTAGGTAGATTCTACGACTGCGCGGCCAGCAACTTTGCCCTCTTCAACATCTCTAAGTGCCTGATCCGTATCTTTGAATTTGTATACTGAAGTAACAACAGGTTCAATCAGTCCTCGTTCGACCATTTCGATCGCTTCCCTAAACTCCTGCTTTGTTGCATAGCGGGAGCCAAGAATTGAGATCTCTTTCCTGATCACATCCTGAGGATCGTCGATATGGAGTGGATCTTCTGGGTGAAAGTGCCCCAAAAGAACAAGCTTTCCATGTGGCGCGAGGCTTTTGAATCCGCTAGAAATGGATGATGGGCTAGAAACAAAGTCGATCACAATGTCAACTCCAGCCTTTGATGTGAGTCTCTTGACTGCTTCCTCTGCTTTCTCCTTCTTCACATTGATTAGATGGCTAGCTCCATACTTCTTTGCAAGCGCAAGCTTTTCATCAGATACGTCTGCGGCAAAGACTTCTGCACCAAACAACTTTGCCATCTGAACCATGTGGATTCCGACGCCACCGCCGGCGCCAATCACCATAACACGATCAAGGGGATGAATTGCTGCCCTTCTCTTTGCGATGTGGAGCGGAGTAGCAATGGCATCAGATATTATCGATGCCTTGCCGTAGCTCACCTTGTCTGGGGAGAACTTGAACAAATTCGCAGCGGGAAGCTTCACAAATTCTGCAAAACCCCCATCAATCCTAGTTCCGACATTTCCGCCGAAATTCGTACAGATTGTCTCTCTGTCGGTGAGACAGTACTTGCATTTCCCACAAGTCAAGTAGAAATATACCGCAACAGAATCTCCAGGCGCAAGATCTGTTACTCCTTCGCCAACCTGCTCTACAACTCCTGCAATTTCATGGCCAATAATTCGGGGTGCGCTTCCCGACATTCTGCCAAGGCGAACCCATGAGAGGGTAAGGCCGATTCCACATGCTTTTACTCTGACAAGAGCCTCACCTACAGAAGGTTTTGGCGTCGGAACATCTTTGAGTTCGGGTCTTTCTCCGAATTTTTCTACTACGAATGCCTTCATCATCAAGCCATCTGCAAGAGGTACGGACTTTCGATAAAGTCTTTGATCTTTTGCAATAGCTGCGCTCCTCTTGCACCGTCTGTGACCCTATGATCGAAAACAAGAGTCAGAGTGCAAATTGGATTGCCTTGTGGGTTCGGCCTTGTCTTTCCTACTCCCAAAATAGTAACCTGTGGAGGATTTATGATTGGAATGAAGGAATCCACGCCATATCCTCCAAGATTTGAAACAGTGGTTGTACCACCTCTTACCTCTGATGGACTGAGCTTCCCAGATCTCGCTCTAGATGCAAGATCTTCTATCTCGGCCGAGATGTCTGTGGCGGTCTTTTTGTTTGCCTTTCTCACGACTGGACTGATCAGTCCTGACTCGAGCGCGACTGCAATTGACACATCGACATCCTCAAATTCTCTGATTTCTCCATTTTCGTATCTCGAGTTGAGATCTGGAAAAGATCGCATCGCACTCGCAATAGCTTTTGTGATAATCGCAGTCAACGAAACCCGTTTTCCAATCAACTTCTCCATCCCTGCTTTGAATTTCTCAACCTCGCCGAGGTTGACATCGGAGAAAAGGGGGACTTGCGGTATCTCAGTCCAGCTTTGCGTCATCCTCTGCGCAATTATTGTGCGCATTGAATCAAGGCGCTTTGTCTTGAATAATTCAGTTTGCGTTGGAATCTGAGCTCGGCCAACTTCTTCCATCCGCAGAACTTCCTTTGATGGTTCAGCTATGACATGAGGCGATGGTTTATATTGTTCGACGTCTTCCTTCGTCACTCGACCCATTGGTCCAGTTCCCTTTACTGCTTTGAGGTCTACTCCAAGTTCTCTCGCGACTCTTCTTGCGGAGGGTGATGCTCTAACCCAATCGGTGCGGCCCGAAGGCTCTTCCTCCTCTACAACAGTAGTGACAAGTTTGCTTTTGGGAGCTTGTGCAGCTGATGGAATGGAGGGCGGGATTGGTGATGTTGGCTCGCCGGCCTCAGCTTTCTCTCCTTCAAGAAGAATTGAACCAAGCGGGGTTCCAACTGTTACTTCAGTTGGTGGATTCACAAGTATCTTTGAAAGAATGCCGCTTTCTGGAGATTCGACATCGAGTGACACTTTCTCGGTGTCAATTCTGACAATGGGCTCTCCCTTTTGGACCTTCTCGCCCTCTTTCTTGAGCCACTCGACAACCTTTCCGGTTTTCATTTCCGGGTCGAATCGAGGCATCAATATTTCCTTCATTCTTTAGAGCACACCTACGTTTCTTTTAATAGAATGATCTTCAAACGATGCTTTTGACAGCTTCTATTATCTTCTTCTCGTTTGGAATATACTCTTCTTG
>DAIDAB010000049.1:11784-12131 GCA_027310845.1 bacterium
AGAATGGTGCTGGGGTGTCCAAGCAAGCAACCCTGGTCACTGGGGCATCAAGCCAGTCAAATCCCTCCTCCATCAAAGTTGCAGAAATCTCTGCTCCCATACCGGAAGTCTTCGGGGCGGGTTCAACAGTTACAACGCGTCCTGTCTTCTTGAGCGAAGCAACTAGGGAACGCCGATCTAGTGGGTTAAGCGTCCTAGGATCAAGAACCTCTGCATTGATTCCGTAATCTCTATTCAAAGTCTCGGCAGCAGCTAGCGCCTTTAGCACCATGTTTGAAATCGCGACAATCGTGACATCTGATCCTTCTCTTTTCACGTCGGCAACACCGAAGGGAATAGTATATTCT
>DAIDAB010000004.1 GCA_027310845.1 bacterium
ATTTTGGTCGCGCCATTCCTCTTTCTAAAAGTTCCTACCCCAAGTGTCCAGAGTTTTTCCAGTTTGCCGTTCCCCGAGACAGATCCGTTCCCAATCACAATCCCGTTGGACTCTACGCGCCTCACGACCTCCCAAAGGCCAAGCAAAACTTCAATGTCTTCTTTGCTTGGTTTCGAAACAGACTCTACACTCAATTTGGAGGGCGAGAGCTTGTTAGAATAGTCTGGAGCCTCTTGAACTAGAGCGAGACCCTGCACAAGTTTAAGGTCATATGGATAGTCTGATGGATTAGTGGTTTGAATGATCCTCATTTTCTTCTTCTGCTTTTCCTTCAGAATTTCAAGTGCCTCAGGTTCGTATCCCGGCGCAAGCACAATTTCAGTGTAGACAGAGTTGTCTTGAACGCCTTCGTTTCTTCCGATAAGCTTCGCAGTTTCCACATCTACATTTCTATTGAGCACGGTCGTGTTTCCAAAGTCGGCCTCGGGGTCGCACTCATGCGCCAATTTGTATGCGTTAGAGAGTGAAGTCGAAAAAGCGAATCCAGAAATCTGGCCGTGTTTCACCGTGGCCGCCGCTGCGTGCTCCTCGAAACCCTCGAGAATCTCGTAGGCGCCCGCGATGTCAAGGTAGTTGTTGTAGGAGCGCACATCACCAAAAAGCTGCTTCCAGTCTGAGAGACCTCCACGAGCACCATTGACCGAATAGATCATCGCTCTTTGGTCCGGGTTTTCACCGTACTTTGGCGATTCAAATTGCCGTGCAGAAACGAAGTAGGAATCATGGAACTGCTTTTGCGGGTAGAATCTTTTGCTCAACTCGTTGTAAATCGCGGTGTCATATCCTGCGACGATTTCAAAAGCTGCAACAGCCATCCGACGTCTGGTCTCAAGAGAAACTGCGTTCTTTGTATCAAGTTCTAACGAGATCTCATTGTAAAAGCTCGGTGAGGGAACCACGCAGACAGACTCGTAGTTCTTGGCGGATGCTCTCACGATCGACGGACCGCCGATGTCAATCATCTCAATGAGATCTTCTTCTTTGGATTCTCTCTGAGCTGTGGCCTCGAAGGCATAGAAATTGCATACCACCATGTCGATTGTGGAGATTCCTTTTTCTCCGATCTGTCGCATATGGTCTTGGCTCGACTTGCGGGCGAGGATCCCTGCGAATATTTCGGGTTGTAGCGTCTTCACACGCCCATCTAGCATTTCGGGAAAGTGACCCACTCTCTCAAGCGGCATCGCATGCAGGCCGGCTTTCTCGATCGCGGCGAGAGTCCCACCAGTCGCAATCAATGAGACTCTGTGGTCAGCGAGTTTCCTCGCGAAATCTATGAGACCGAACTTGTCAAAAGTGCTCAAGAGCGCAGTTTTGATCTTGAGATCCTCAAGTTCTCCGCTAGGCTCGCTTTGCTTTTGCATTCTCTCTGATCTGGATTCCGACTAGATCAGCTATTTATTCCAAAGGATTCCCTTTGTCATTTACTGTTGGAAATAAATTTAGATACTGCCAAGCAACAAGGTGCCGTCATCAAAGGAGCAACTGGGATCATAGTCCGGCGAATTCGAACAGAGACATTACTCTATCTTCCAGTGCACAAAGCGATCAACAATCCGCTGGATATGTCGTGACTAGTTGTAACTAAGAATAAAGAACTGATTACTATTGAAGATCTATACCAGAACTGGAGACAAAGGTGAGACTAGCCTCTACGGAGGCAAGAGAGTACGGAAGGATAACCTTAGGGTAGAGGCCTATGGCGCAATTGATGAGACAAATGCTTCTCTCGGATTTGCGCGTGCAGCGATCCACGAAGGGTGCTCTGGATCAAGAGAAGTCCTGAACTATATCGACACTGTGCTGGAACCGGTCCAGAACAAACTCTTCGCCATCGGTGCTACGCTTTCTGGCTCTGAAGATCAGAACTATTCCGTGAAGGATACAGATATTGAGCTCTTGGAGAATTCAATTGACAAAATGGATGAAGAGGTGCAACCTGTGAAAGCGTTTATCTTGCCTTTTGGAACTGATCTTTGCGCTAGGCTCCACATTGCTAGAACGATTTCAAGGCGCGCCGAGAGGAGGATAGTTGCACTTTCAAATGCTGAGGAAATCGATCCGAAAATAATCGCATATACCAACAGGCTTTCAGACTTTCTCTTTACGCTTGCAAGATACGCTAACAAGGCACAGGGTGTGCCAGACATTCTCTGGAAGAAGGAGCAACGGGAGCCATCTCAACCCCAGCATGTGCAGCAGCAGCTCATGATGAAGATGGATGTCTCTACAACTGAGACCAAATCTAACGGCAATGGCAACTCGCACGTAGCTGCACGTCAGTAAGAAACCCCGGCATTACTTCGCAAGAGTTGGCTTCACAAACTCGCCGTACCCCTTCGCACCAACAACTACATCATAATCCTCCATGATCGGGCTTCCTCGAAGGAAGACCGTCTGTGGGGAACCTCTGACTTCTAGCCCATCCCATGGAGTCCATCCGGTTTTACTGTATGCCTTTTCATTGGAAATTCTGTATCTGGCATTCATGTCCAGAATCACAAGATCTGCATCCGCGCCAACCTCGATCGCCCCCTTCCTTGGAAAGAACTGAGCGTGCTTCGCAGGGTTCTCACAGGCAAGTTTCACAAAAGTCTCTAGGTTCAACTTTCCTTTGTTGATCGCGTCGAGAAAGAGCCGCAAATAATCCTGTACAACCGGCGTTCCCTTTGGCGAGGAGAAAAAGTCGGCCTTGCCTTTTTCTAATTCTTCCGTTGTGTGTGGAGCGTGATCGGTTGCAATAATGTCAACTGTTCCATCCTTCAAGAATTCGTAGATAGAGTCCTGCTCCTCGCCCTTCTGATAGATTCCATGGCTGAAAGGACCAAGCCTCTCGTTGTCCTCCCTTGATAGAAAGAGAGCAAAGGGGTTTATCTCGGTAGTGAACCTGTACCCTCCATGTTTTAGGGTGCGACTGAGTTCAAGCTGAGGTCTCCAACACACGTGGGCTAGTCGCAGTTTCGCATTACACGAGTTGGCAATCATGACTAAAACAGCGCTTGAAGCCGTTAGTGTGAGGCTATCCTTGTATGAGTAGCAATCGAGGTAGGCATTGATATCATGTCTTCCTCCCTTCTCTAAAATCTCCTCTTCTGCTTCCTTCCAGATTTCGGGTTCTAGAGGGTGCACGACGCATGGCAATTCGGTCTTTGCTATCTCTTCAAAGGTTCGCATAATTTGTCCATAATCAACAATCGAGGTTTCCGGAAGATATGGATAGACTGGCTTTGCACTCTTCGGCACAACCATGAAAAACTTGAAGCCAACTGCGCCAAGCTCAGCGATACGCGGGATTTCCTCCAATTTTGTGGGAAGTGCCCAATGATTGAAATCGACCACTGCCTTTGACTTGCAGTCATTCATCTTGGATAGGAAGTTCAATGCGGTGTTAGGAAGGGGATTGAGGTTAGGCATGTCAACAATGGTTGTCACTCCTCCGGCAGCAGCAGCTTTGGTTGCGGTGAGAAAATCTTCCTTGTATGTGAAACCAGGATCCCGCGAGTGGACGTGAAGGTCGATGAGCCCTGGGATCAGGAACCTATTTTCCGCATCAATTATACGTGAAGCGCCTTCGTGAGCTGACTTGGAGATTTCAAGAATCTTTCCATCCAAGATAGAGACCGATGTTTCGGCGAAGGTCCCACGATGCCAGACCTTGGCGCTCCTTATGGCGAGATCTGCTGATTTTTGTTGTGAGCTGCTCAGCTTCCCACTCGTTCCTGAATGCCGAATAACAGATTGCTCTTTTAGACTTTGCCTGCGAAGGAGACTTACAAAAACATCAATGAATCGAGATGCTCATATAACTGCTCTCATTTGTAGCAAGGTTGAACGCACTCATAGGGATTTGGAACACTGAAGTTGAAGGTTCAATCTGGACTTACGCTGGAAGAATTTCTGTCTCCAAAATTAGGCGGAAGCACGCTCACTGTGAGGAAGGTCTCAAAAGATGAACTGTACGCAGAGTCGGACGGGGTAATCCAGATCAACGTGAAAATTGACAGGAAAGCGAAAAAGCTGACTGAAGAGCTCTACTCTCCTAAATGGGGACGAAAGATCACAGTACAGCAGATAGACGGCGACGAATTCCTAGAATTGCATGCCGCGGAAGAGCTAGAGAAAGAAAACTTTGAAGAGATAGCTGAAGATGTGTTGCTGGCGCTTGATTTGATAAGATCCTGGGCCACAGCAAACAAGTTTGCAGTTGTTGATCAAGAGATCGAGCCTCCGAGTTTCGAGGAGATGGAACAAAAACCTGCGTCGAAGAACAGAAGCTCGAAAGCTTCAAGAGAGTAG
The DNA here is from genome assembly GCA_027310845.1 of bacterium. Classification (GTDB taxonomy): domain Archaea; phylum Thermoproteota; class Nitrososphaeria; order Nitrososphaerales; family CADDZS01; genus JASHOD01. Next base: position 4,357 of record DAIDAB010000004.1, read on the forward strand.
GTGTCTCTCGTTTATGCGTCTTTTAGATCAAGCTGATGTGAGCATTTGACATCTGTGAAATTCTTTGGAACGTCTGCCGCAGATCCGAGCAATAACAGAGGATTTGCTTGTATTGGTCTTGTCAATGGAGATGAAAATGACGTCACACTTCTTGATTGCGGTGATGGATCTATCAGGAAACTGCTTGAGAACAATGTTGACGTTCTCTCAATTTCGAACATCTTGATTACGCATTACCACTCGGATCATCTCAGTGGCCTGACTCAGATTGTGGAAACGATGGGCATCAAAAGAAGAACTTCTGTGTTGGGCTTGTACGGACCAGGGGGTCTTCACGAATATTTCTCCCTCATTCAGAAAACAACTAACGTAGCTGCGAACAGGAAATTCGAGATCAAAATAAACGAGATCAGCGCGGGCGAGAAGATCCAGATCGGGAATTATTCAGTTTCTTCATTCTTGATGCAACATACAGTTCCATGCCTCGGGTACAGATTCGGAGGAAGAGATATTTCTCTTGCCTATACTGGGGACACCGAGCCGTGTGAAGGCTCGCTTGATCTAGCGAAAAATGTCGGACTATTGATTCACGAAGCTACTTTCCTAGAAAAGGATGTGGACAAGGCGCGACAAAGCAAACACTCAACCCCGAGAGAAGCCGCAAGGACTGCTAGAGATGCTTCAGCAAAGAAATTGATCTTGACTCATGTAAACGAGCAATGCGAAACGGAAGCGGAAATGCTGGCGGAGGCACATGGAATCCACAGTAACGTTTCAGTTGCGTACGACGGTTTGGAAGTGGATCTCTCTTAAGGCTTAAAAACTGAAACAATGGTTTGCAAGTCGGTCACATCGCATTATTCGGCTTACTTTCTTCTGGGGTTGTGGTGTAGCTTGGTTAGCATTCCACCCTTGGGCGGTGGAGGTCTCAGGTTCGAATCCTGACAACCCCATTCGTCGTTTGAATCATGAGCGCACTAGCAATGATAAAGGTGTGCTTTGGCGATGACGCTTTCAGCTATGATAGCTCATCTGAAAATTGTTCCATTCTAGCCAGAATTTCCCACGGAGTCAGTTCATTTGTATCCTGAATCATCTCTTGCATGTGTAGCGGCTCAAGAGTATGTCGCCGAGGATGACCAACAGCAGGCCGGTCACAATCCTGCCATGGGAAGAATATTGCACAATGACAGAAGAGAAGAGCGCCTTAGTTCCAACCGGGGAATGCACTCCGATAAATCATTCTGTAAGAGAGCAGCTTTCCTATTACAAGAGATGGAAGAGAAAGCACTCCTATGGAATGAAACTGGCTGAATCTGCCTTCTCCTCCTTTAAGAGAACCTTCGGCGGATCAATCAAATCTATCAAATGGAAGAACATGGAAAACGAACTCCTCTTGAAAACGTCCAAATACAACGCGTTCATGCGGATGAATCCCTGAAAGTGTGCGAACATCTTGGCGCAGAATGCTCATTCATTCAGTGTTAAACAGAGCAATTAGACTCATATTATTAGGCGGTGATTGATGGATTCTAGAATAGATTTGTCACGGGAGCTGTTCCTTATGCCGAGCAGTGAGCAATCTCATAAGTAGAGGATAAGCAATGGCTTTGGAGAGCTAGATACAGTAATTGCATTGAAACAAGCAGAAGCTACAATTCCTCAATTGAAACAATTAAAGCAATATATGATGTCCAAACAGAATGGCTTTCAATACAATTCTTGTTTTGCTCCCTAGCTTTATATTTTCTCCCCCCTCTCTCGTGTTTCACCGCCGCGCGCATACACGTCCTTAAGGCATAACGATCCACAAAGAAATATCCAATTACTCAAAGTGACCCTAGACGGCCGGGATCTGAGGGGCTTGCGGCTTCTTCCGATCTAGCCCGTAGGTCGCGGCCCTTTCCAAATTCAGGCCCCTCTTTCTGCAGATTGAAGAAACGACGCGGAGCATCGCCTTTCCGCCGAGACCTATCAGAGCTCCAGTGCCGAGCTTTGAAATAATGCTGGGGTCCCTGCCGCTTCTTCCTCTAGCGAATGCGTCTCTACTTGCAAGTTTTGCTAGATGGCGGTAGGATGCATAATAGACTGCGAGTTGAGATTCATCTAGTGTTACTGATGCAAACTCCCTGTTCTTTGTGAGTCCTAGAGGTACGTTTTGCATCGGAGTGATTGTGAATTCAAATGGCCTCCCGTCGACCTCGGAGTCGCTCATTTGGTTGATCAAAGCTACTGTCTCCCAATTATCTTCTGGAGTCTCACTTGCCTGTCCAACTTGAATAGTGAACGCTGGCCTCCAGTAGTACTTGTTCATCACATATGTACCCTGCCAGACAATCTCCTGCCACGAACCGTCAGGTCCTATCTTAAGTGGAAGAGTCTTGTTCGGCATGTGAATTCTTGCTAATCGGTCACTGCCAGTCTCGACCCCGACCTGGAGTCCTATCCAGTTGTTTGGCCCCGCTTTGATTATTTCTGATATCCTCTTCAAAAGTTCTGGATACGCCGCAGGAATGGAAATCCTCCCATGTGTCGGGTTGGAGTGCAGGATTCCCTTTGTCTGCATCACATATGTCATGAGCTCTTCAATCGCTTCAGCGTTTGGAACGAAATTCCTCCCATGATTGAACGCGAAAATCTCATCGCTGTGAAGCCAAGCATGATTAATCCCTGCTCTAACGTTGACCTCAAGTTCCTTTCTGACTTTTTCTGGAGGATAGTATCTGAGGGGCCTGAGTGTCACCTCACAAAAATCGCATCCAATTCCACATCCTCGCATGACTTCAACCATGCCTTTGACCGTTGGATTGACAATCTCAGGAATGTCTTCCAGCTTTGGAAATTGTCTTGAGAATTGGTAGCGGGATACAAATTTCGGGTTTCCAACGAATTGCTTGTGGAAACTAGCATCGAAGGTCTGGAAGCCTCTGTAGAATTCGTTTTTCTGCGAGGAATCTTGAGTTAGATATCTGAACAAATCGCAAATGATGTCGTCTGTTTCGCCTTGAAAAGCGTAGTCGATGTTTAATGTATCCAGTTCTTCAGGCCGAATTGTGAGTTCCCACACACCAGGTCCTCCTACAACGAGCTTCGCTTTCTTCCCTGCCCTGATTCTGTTGATCTTACGCATTAAGGCATTGAACTCTTCGTGAACATAAGCAGGGGCATCGGTCTGGAAGAAGACAGAGTAGGACATTGTCAGCGGAGCCAGTCCTAGCGGGTCCATCGTTGTAACGCCGATAAGTTCGGTATCCGCATCCACGAATTCCTCGATATGGTCTTCATGCGCCACGACAATCTCATCAGAGCTATACTCTCGAAGAAGCGAGGCTTCCACTTTTCTCAGAGCATAGGGCGCAAACTTGGCTCTCCCATTTTCCTGTGGGGGTGGACGTCCTTTAAGATACTTGTAAACTCTGTTTGGAAGTCCGCTTGTAGGAGCGCTTGGCAGGAAATCGAGAAGTGGGAAATTCCGATAATCATGGGAAAGGGTAGTATCAGAGACTAGCACATACTTGGCCATGTTGATCCTTACCTTGTTTTCTAACTTTTTTGCTACTTCTTAATCAAAGGGCACCGAAATCGAGAGGTAACTGCATGCGGTTTTCTCTCGAAAGTCCTTTCGATATCAACCCCCGCCAAAACTGGCAGGAATCAGCTTTTGCATGCCAACCGAGCTAAACCGATCTACTGAGCTTAGTCTTGATGCCCAAATTAAAATCTTTGCTTTCGACGATTTTGAGCGTTAAACGGTGCACAATCAAGGCTATCTCCAACTCTCAATGCCTCATATAATTAACACGCGCTTTCATTCGATTGACTGTTCTAAGATAAGCACGAATCTTCTTCTCTTCTCAAAGTCAGTGCGTAGAAGATCTCTGGAGAAGTATAGGTTCACTGGCGAATTTTTTCAGACAAGAACTATGCGGTTCTCAAAGTAGTGTCCCAAGTCAACAAGCACAATCTTTCAGCTTGATCTATTTCTTGCCTCAAGGCATATAGAACTTCATGCCTATGCCAAACGCTGATAATTTAGACTGATAAGTTGTGTTCAATTGCACATTGTCAATGATGGCTCTGAAAGTTTGACTCTTTCTCACTTTGAAGTCCAAAGGGCCGTTTTGTTGTTCCTACTTCGATTTTGACCATAACGGTGGTCGATACAGCAAGGCCCGATGGTATCGAAAATGGCTATTAGGTTACTATATTTCCAGAATGCTGAGAACAGTTCCGAAGAATATCGGGACAAGCTAGAATTAATTTGTAATTCCTTCAAGAGATCAAATGGCAAAAGTGCGATGTATCGGAATCGGAAGTAGCATAGTATCTGTAGTACGGATCACAGCTACGTTTTTCTAATCCATCAGCGCATATCGCCAATGGAAGAACTCACATTATGAGTACCCTGAAACAAACGCATTCTGTTTCGAATGCCCAAGAGTCGCTGCCACTGGCTGAACAGTTTGATATCAACTTAAGGCAGAGCTGTATAGACTGCGCGTTTGTCATTAGCTGCCCGATAGCTCAAGAAAAGGGCGGCCCTGATATCGATGTGCTAGTCGGAAGCTACAGGGTGGCGGCGTTGAAAGAGCGCTGTCTGCTCTAAATACCAAATAGTATTGCCGTCATGCTAATTCGTCCGGTCTCCACTTGTGGTTGGAGTCTGGACTCAACCGCGGACCTCAGTCCCTCTCTTATTCTTATTCCCATTTTGACATTGACTCTGCGAATTAATTTCATCGCGTCTTTGTCGGTTTGAAGATCGGTTTCAGTTAGCTCGACACCTTGTTTCATCGCTATGGTTTTCGAAATTGAATAGATTTCTCGAAGCTTCACTTCTTCGGCGCACGAGAAATGAAGTAATGCAGATCGTGCAACCAAGCAGGAATCAGGAAGTCTGGAAATGATACCGGTAGGCAAATCATCAGACTCGTTGAAAGCCAAACCAATCCCTCTAGCGATATTTTTAACATCCGCGATGTCGATGTTTAGTAGGCTTGGTACAACAAGGCTCTCGAAGAAATGAAAGATGACATTTGAAATCTCCGAGAACCAGTCATTCCTAGAAGACTCGCAGAGCACAACTGCGTCGGAGATTCTCAGATACCTCTTAGAAAAACCAAATTGAGTCTTGGGCGCAAATGCAAGCACAATTGGTCCCTCGGATCTTGGTCGGAATGAGCGCAAGAAAGAGAATTCTCTCGGCGCGCCGATAAGTCCTACCACATCAAAATCGTAGAGACGCGACGAATCCATTTTTTCTTGTTCCTGTAGAGAAGATGCCGCGAGGACCCTTATCCCGAGGGGGGAGAAGAATCTGAGAGTATCTTCAAGAGCTTTCGGAGGTGTCGTCGGCAACTTTGAGCCCAGAATAATCGCTACACGGTTGGGCCTGGTGATTAGTCGCTCTTCTGGGTCAGGGCCCTGATACATATCCGAAATCGATTCCATCGGGCTCGCCCGCCGTGGAAAGGTAATTTCAATCAGCTATCCACGGAAGGGCATCTCTCCGCCTGAGCAAACCTGCCCGGCGGAACTGATTGACCGTCCTGTGAACGAAATCAGCTATCCTCTGACGTTGCCAAACCACTAACCATGCGTCGAATGCGCCATAGGCAAAACCTGCCCATGGACCGAGCTGAGAGACACCAATCCTATATGCAAAAAGTATGCTGGCTACATCTACAAATGATGCCACAATGTTTTCTCGTGTCTCGCGAAGCAAGTCTGAGATAATTGTGATGCGACCTATTTAATTCGGTTATGAATTCCAGAACCGTACCGTTAATGCTACATTGAGATAATTTGTAACCACTTTGCCGGAATCCAAGTTAAAGAAGGGATTTATCCCTACATTCATCATCGCGTCCATACAGTGAACTAGTACGCAGGACTCGAAATCGGCCGCCGCTCGACGGTCAAGAATGGAAGTGAAGATCGATATCATGCGGGCAATCAGAGAAGGAGCAGGGAGGCCGACTCATATTATGTATCGCTCTAATCTTTCTTGGAGTGTGATGCAAAACTTCATTTATTCTATGGAGCTTCAGGGTCTTGTGATCACAAGAGATAGTGAGGGGAGAAAGGCGTATTCTCTGACCGAGAAGGGCCAGCGAGTTCTTGATACTTATCTTTCTGTCAGAAAGCAACTGGATGCACTCACTCCAATTGTGACAAGCACCTTAGCATCTGACCAAGCTCATTGAAGATTTTCGCGTGAAAGTGCAAAGCGAAAGTCAGGCGATTATGTTATCTATCGATCTCAGAAATAGAGCGTTTCGTCAGGCGAAAGATTGCCTACTGTCGAAGCGAGCGAGCAGTTTGAGATCGATGCGAGCAGAGACAAGTGCTGGAATTTCTTCTCCGAACTTTCGAATATAGCCTCCTGCATCCCGGGCTGCGAATCTGTCATACGAATCGACGACACGACCGCAGAGTTGCGAGTAAAGCTCAAAGTCGGATACCTTGCAAAGACTTTCCAAATGAAAGCGAGGTTCAAGGAAGTTTTGCCTCCGGGCCATATTGCTTTCGTTGGAAACGGACCAGATGCAGAAGTTTCTGGTGCTTTGGATATCAATCCTACAGAAATTGGGAGTCGCACATCAGTCAAATACAGTATAGAGATACGACCCATCTCTGTCGTCGGAAGGACCGCAGTTTCGATGATGGGAAAAGACTTGGTTAAGAAACAAGTGAGGCAGTTTGTCCTATGCGTGAAGGCAAAGCTCGAAGTCTAGTACTCAGGTCTTCATACGCTTGACTGTTTCTCTCAACCATTTTGTAGTTTTTCCCTCGCTGACGGAAACGAAATTCCTCATGTCGCCAAGTGACATGAATTCAACAGAGTCTATCTCGTCAGGGTTGGGGTAGTACTCCCCATCGTATCTTCCGCAATAGACCTTGCAGAACTCGTTCTCCTTATGATCTCCCAAGTCTTCTATGTACTTAAAATCAAACAGATGTGCGAGCATCGGAACCTCTGAAATCCCGAGCTCTTTACCGAAGGCTCTTTGAAGGGCAGACTCATACGTCTCTCCCTCCCTAACATGGGTGGTCGCCGAAACGTCCAGTCTGCTTCCGCCTAGCTTCTTCCCAGATCTCCACTGAAGCAGATACTTGCCATCTTTCCGTTGGATCATCCCGATAACTGCTGCATGAAGCTTGGAGGAAACGGTAAGATGCAATTTCTCTCTTGATTCTAAAGTCAAGAGCTTTCCTCGCTTATCTGAGGTATAGATCATCTCGCGTCCGCTTGCACTTGACGAATCACGCTTTCGGGAGGTCATTTGAGTATCTGCGCTCGCGAATGAATTTCTGGCTTTTGAAAAACACTTCTGTCGATTTCTCAGGAATCGTGTTCTTGCGTCTGGTTTCGAGCCTCCTTCATGGCGCGCGAGGCGGCTTTGACTGACTCGAAGATCTTTGTATACCCCGTGCACCTGCACAAGTTTCCTACCAAAGCCTCCCTTATTTCAAACTCTGTTGGTTCTGCAGTGCTGTCCAGAAGTGCCTTGGCCGACATTATGAATCCGGGCGTGCAATACCCGCACTGGAGGCCTCCAATATCAATGAATGATCTCTGGATAATGTCAAGTTCGTTGTTCTTGACAAGCCCTTCAACAGTCATGATCTCTCTGTCCACAGCTTGCATGGCATACATCATGCATGAGTAAGTCGCCTTTCCATCCACAACGACGGTGCAAGAACCGCAGCCTCCGGTTTCGCATCCCTTCTTGGTTCCAATCAGCCCGAGCCTCTCTCGGATAACATAATTGAGCGACTCAGAGGGATCGATTGCAAGTCCGTGCCTTTGGCCATTCACTTTCAGAACTATCTCCTCCAAAACTCACTTCCCTCCAAGTGCGCTCATTGATCTCTTGCATGCGTTAGTGGTCGCCCTCGCCGCAAGCACTTTAGCTAGCTGGAGCCGGTAGTCGCTGGATGCTCTGAAGTCGGAAACTGTTTTGATTTCTTTGGGTATGCTATTAGAGAATATGGTCTTGATTCTCTCTACATCGGTGGCCTCAGTACCCGACAAGGCATCCTCAGTCGATTTGACACGCATCGGTTTTTCCCCAACTCCTCCTCCTAGCACAATCACTGGCTCTGCGATTCTACGTTTCTGGTCTACAGAAAGAGAAACCCCGCAGTTGATCAGCGCCCAGTCATCATGGGTTGCGGCGAATTTCTGAAAAGCACTAGATCTTCTTGAGCCATCCCGCGCAAGGGGCAATTCTATCTCACTTACAAATTCTCCTTGTTCCAACGCAATTGCGAAATATCCAATCATGAATTCATCGATCTTCTTCTTTACGCCGCTGGGGGCAAGTCTGACCTCAGCGTTCAAACATTGCAGAGCAACAGGCAGATCCAAGAACGGAAGCGCCGTGCATATTGCGCCTCCGATTGTTGCAACGTTCTTCACCTGAGGAGGTTGGATTGAATTTAGGGCGTCAGAAATAGCGGAGAACTCATCTCTCGCAGCAAGTTCACTCGATCTGGCAAGCTCCGACAACGTTGTCGTTGCACCAATTCTCAAAAAATCTCTTCCCAAGGAGAAATATGAAAGATTCAAGCCGCTTATGTCAATAAGGGTTTCAACATCTGTGATGAGGCCCCTGTGTACGACTTCATAGATGCCTGTTCCTCCGGCAATTATCCTGCCACGCTCGCCGAGATTCATAAGTTGCCTACAAAGCTCCTGTTCCGTCTTTGGCCTCAGATAAGACTTCGGTCTGAATTCAAGCGACAATGTCGGTACTTTGATTCGTTTCTTACGCTGCAGTATATCAGATTTCGCCAAACTGTCAACAATCAACGCATCTTCTCAGAAGAGATCATCTTCACGAGATCTGCGTTCGTGATAATGCCAGTTACTTGGCCTTTCTTGGCAGTCAGGACAGCTTGAAAATGCTGGAGAAGTGGGATTAAAACTGAGATTGGTGTGTCCTCAGCTAGCATAGGGAATGCCTCGTCCATAACGTCTAGAATTGGTCTAGAAAGAAGCAACTTCGGATTCGTGACTCTCAGGAGCCTGTTGGAAATGTTTCTCTCTGATATGCTCCCGACCCAGTGATTATTTTTGTCACGCACAGGAATCTGCTTGAATCCATGCTGTTGCATTATCTGGACGGCTCGTGAGATCAAATCTGACTCTTCAAGGCTGACGACCCTTTTCATGGCGATATCTCCAGCTAAGCCAATTTGTGGGCTCCCAAAAGAATCCAGGATTTCGTATGCTTTGCGAACAAGTTCATAGCTTGGGCTAAGCTTTCTATTCTCAATCTTTGTCACGGTAGATTGACTTACTCCTATGTACGAGGCAAACTTTCTCTGGCTAAGCCCTAACTTCACTCGTCTTTTCTTGATCTCTTCGATCGGGGGAAGCATTTGGGTACTTGCACCGGTTGCACTTTGAGTCTCAATTCAATGATTCTTATAAGGAATCGCCTCGAACCTAGGTTGTAGCACAACCATGAAGGAAAGCTTTTAGCTCTCAGATTCTTGTGCGATGATATGCCTCATGGGATGTCCTGGCACGATTACAATGAATCTTTGGTCGAGAGAGGAAGGATCATCTTCGATCTTGGATTTGCAAGCTCTTGGAAGAGTGAGCTCAAATCGATGAATAAGCACAAGGTTGGAAGACCCTTTGATTTTCCTGAATCGTACATTGAATTTCTCACATTCATGAAAGTAGGATTTGACGCTCCGTATCGGTTGATTGAAGGAGCTACTGAAGCTCTCTCCGAATACATCTCATTTATCAAGAACATTTGTTTCACCCAGATTCGGAGGAGGATGATCCGTCTCATGAAGGGAAAGAAACCAGCGGAAATTATTGGAGCGGTGAATGATGGAAAGGAGCCTGTCACAGTCGTGGTTGATTCGACCGGTCTAACTACCACGAACAGAGGCTCATACATCGAGGATAAGTGGAGGAAGGAAAAGAGAAAGTTTCTCAAATTACACATTTTAGCTGATAAAAAGACAGGCAAGATCGCAGGCTTTAGAGTCACTTCAGAGCACACGGGCGATGCGAAGAAATTCGTTCCACTCGTCAAGGAGGCATCAAAGAAGAACAAGATCTCGAAGATCTATGGAGACACATCTTACGATGCAAGGAGGAATTTCAATCTCCTAGATGAACTGGAAATCGAACCTGCAATCAAGATACGAAAGAATGCTAGAACTCTATCAAGAGGATCTCCTCTTCGAAGGGAGGAAACTGTCCTGATGAAGAGGCTCTGTCTCGAAGGGTGGAAGAAACTCAAAGACTATGGAAAGAGGTGGATGGCTGAAATTGTGTTCTCCTCGTTCAAAAGAGTGTTAGGTGAAGCTATCAGATCTAGGAAATTTCTCTGCCAGAAGGCTGAAGCTTCACTCAAGGTCATGCTTTACAACAAGTTCATCTCCGTGTAGAAATGAAAAATCATGCCGAACTAGAAAACACGTCTCAAATGAATTGAATTAGGCCACATGCTACCTCGAACCTAAACTCGCCTAGTGCGAGAATCGCAGGGGCGTATTGCTCGCCCGCCTTGTCGAAGTGTTCTTGGGCGTTTCAAAACCGTTATGTCGTTCGACTCTGTTTCATGTTAATTCACCTTGCAGCGAGAAAATAAATCGCCTGCTGCCAAGAAAGAGAAAGAAGCAGATAGCCTAAATTATTATTGTGCTAATTTCTTCGCGGCTTTCAAATCCGAGAAAGGTTTGGAAGAGCACATGAAAACGCACTTGGAACTAAAGGTGGAGACATCAATCTGTCGAATGCAGGCAACGCCTGCAGGCGTAATTTAGAGAAAGCATTCTCAGGGTTGAATCTCGGCAATTCGCGCAAAATTGACATTGGTGCTCGTAGGACTCGTAATGAAAATCACCATTCTGAATACTTGTCGTGTCGAGTTCTCTCGTAGTGATCCATCAATCCTGCTCTTGCACCAAAAGATCGCCAACATTTCACGCAGGGAAACGTCAAATTTCTAAGCCATTGTTCCTTTTCCTGAGCATCTTTTCCGCGCCCTTCTGAATTTTCCATTTCTCTCCAAGCTTCTTGGATTGCAGAGGCAATTCATGCATACTTCAGTTTTTTTGAAGAAATCAAAGCTTACTCCTCTCTTCCAACTTGCTTCGTGACATTCGTCCTGTTGGAATCCACCTTTCAAAGTAGTTACACTTCCTAAAGATCATGGGATTGAGATATTCAAACAGATGGATGGGGTTGGAATAGCAACAAATCAGTCGTAGTCACCGTGATCTTAGCAGAGTATGGTCTTAAGACCAGGGGGCTGATTGTCATTAGCGCCGCTTCCTATTTTCCCATGGAATCAGATTTAAGAGTACTTGAGTTGATCCAACTTGGCTTACAAGTTCCTCAGTATGTAGAGTCCTGGCCACTTTTCTGTTTCGTATTCTCTCGCGTTTCCACCAGCGTATCACCAATAGTCCGTAGAATGAACTACCGAGAAGCCTGCACAAGACCATAATTCGCATTCAACGAGCGAATAATAGAGGCACGAGTTTTAATCAAGTTTAATCTCATCGGCACAAAACGTATATAGGGTAATTCACGAACGAACATTGATACTTGTATTCTACCGTAGGGTATCTCCTAGAAGGTGTTATAGTGGTAAAGAAGACGAAGAAAGAAGAGATAATCGAAGAACCCAAAGTCACTGATCATAAACTTGTGCCAAAGCATGAAATTCTTAATGAACCAGAAAAGAAGCAGATATTGTCGCAATTCAGTGCGAGCGAGGATCAGTTTCCTTTCCTCTTCAGTACAGATCCTGTCGCAAGGGAAATTGGGGCGAAACCTGGTGACATGGTCAAGATAACTCGGATCAGCGACACTGCTGGCGAGGCAATTTACTATAGGTATGTGGTGGAGTCGGTTTAGCAATTGCAGAGAGCCCAGAGTCAATATGATGCATGGCCTGTTCTGCAGGATATCCTTACCCGTGAGGGTGTAGCAAGGCAGCATCTCAATTCGTATAACGAGTTTATTCAAAGAGGGCTTCAGAGCATCATCGACGAGATTGGCTCGATCGACATCGAGACAGTGGGTACGCCCTACAAAGTAAAGTTCGGGAAGGTTAAACTCAAGCTGCCGCGAGTGGTTGAAATCGATGGCTCCGTGAGCAACATTCTCCCGTTGGAAGCTAGACTTCGCAACCTCACTTACGCATCTCCAATCTTTGTGGACATGACTGTAGAAGAGGATGGTATAGTCAGAGAAAACCAAGAGCAACACATAGGCGATCTGCCCGTGATGGTTAAGTCGGATCGTTGCATGCTTGCAACTATGAACGGACAGCAGCTCATAGAGGTCGGGGAAGATCCTAAGGACCCTGGAGGTTACTTTATCATCAACGGCTCTGAACGAGTCATAGTCGGGCTCGAAGACCTTTCTCCTAACAAGATTCTGGTTGATCTAGAAAGGGTTGGGGGAGTCACAAATTACAAGGCCAAAGTCTACTCCTCAATTGTGGGCTATAGAGCAAAGCTCGAGATTACGCTTAAGCAAGACGAATCAATTGTCGTGAAGCTGCCAAGCTCGCCTGTTGATTTACCACTAATCATTGTCTTGCGTGCGCTCGGCCTAGAAACTGACAAGGAAATAGCTGAAGCGGTTTCTCTGAGGCACCGAGTTCAGGATAGGCTGGAGGTCTCGTTCGAAAAGGCAAGTGAAGCCAAGACAACAAAGGACGCTTTGATGTATATTGGAAACAGAGTTGCCCATGGAATGCTCGATGAGTTCAGGCTCAGACGAGCCGAATCAGTTCTGGACTGGGGTCTTTTGCCCCATCTCGGAAAGACCAAAGATGACAGGTACGACAAAGCGATCTTCTTGGGTGAATCAGTGAACAAGCTCCTCGAACTTCGTTTGAATCTGCTTGAACCCGATGACAAGGATCACTATGGAAACAAAGTCATCAAATTCGCAGGTCAGATGATCGCGGACCTGTTTCGCACAGCCTTCAGAAATCTGGCACGGGATATGAAATACCAGCTCGAAAGAACTGGGCAGAGAAGAGGATTGAATGTGGTTGGCGCAGCGATTAGGCCAGGAATCATCACTGACAAATTGAACAATGCGATCGCTACGGGTAACTGGGGGAGAGGTAAAGTCGGAGTAACACAACTCCTGGACAGAACTAATTACCTATCAACACTTTCCCATCTTCGAAGGATCCAATCACCTCTTTCAAGGAGCCAGCCAAACTTTGAGGCAAGAGACCTCCATGCAACGCACTTTGGGAGGATCTGCCCGAGCGAGACACCAGAGGGATCTAACTGCGGTCTCGTTAAGAACCTTGCTTTGTCTGCAGTCATTTCAGTCAGTGTCCCCTCTGCCCAAGTCGTCGCAAAACTCTATGACCTTGGAGTAAAGCCATTCAAGGAAGCTGACGAGAAACTCAAAATGGATGGATGCAGAGTTTTCGTAGAGGGAAGATTTGTAGGTTTTGTTAAGGACGGCGACACGCTTGCCAAATCATTTAGAAAATTTAGGCGCGAGGGTCAGATTCATCCACACGCTGGAATTGCATACTTTGCCGCACGAAGCGAGGGAGCCACAGACCGAGTATACATCGCAACAAATTCAGGCAGAGTCTTGCGCCCGCTCATCTTGTGTGAAGGAGGAAGGCCACTTCTCACTCCTGAATTGATCAAAAGAGTTGAGGCGCAACAGCTCAACTGGAGAGACCTTGTTCAGATGGGGGTTATCGAGCTACTCGATGCAAACGAGGAGGAAAACACCCTCATAGCAATAGACTACAAACACCTCGGAGAGAAACATACTCATCTCGAAATGTACCCCTCTGCAATATTGGGCATTGCTGCTTCAGTCATTCCTTATCCTGAACATAATCAATCTCCGAGAAACACATACGAATCTGCCATGGCTAAGCAGTCACTTGGCTTCCCGACGCCCACTTATCCATTCAGCACCTACGTCAGGGAGCACCTTCTCGTCTACCCACAGCCGCCACTGGTGAAGACGAGGTCAACTTCGCTTCTGAGCCTTGACGAGCGCCCGACAGGAACCAATGCCGTCGTCGCGGTATTGTCGTTCGAGGGCTACAACATTGAGGACGCAATCATCTTCAACAAATCAGCAATCGACAGAGGGCTAGCCAGGTCAATTTTCTATCGATTATACGAGGCGGAGGCGAAACAGTACCTTGGAGGTATGAAGGATACATTCGAAGTCCCCCGTCCTGATGCGAACATTAGAGGTTATCGCGGTGAGAAGTATTACCGACTGATTGAATCTGACGGAGTCGTGATGCACGAAGCACAGGTAGCTGGAGGAGATGTCATCATCGGAAGAACTAGCCCTCCGAGATTCATGGAGGAATACAAGGAGTTCGAGGTCAAGGGCCCCTACAGGCGGGATACTTCAATCGGAGTTAGGGCGAGTGAAAGTGGAGTCGTCGACGCGGTTTTCATCACGGAAAACGAAGAAGGTGGAAAGATGTACAAAGTCCGCGTCAGGGACATGAGGATACCTGAAATCGGAGACAAGTTTGCCTCTCGACATGGTCAGAAAGGAGTCATCGGCCTTGTCGTAAACCAAGAAGATATGCCCTACACAGAAGAAGGACTTGTTCCTGACGTTATCATCAATCCGCATGCATTTCCGTCGCGAATGACTGCGGGCCAATTCCTCGAATCTCTTGCTGGCAAGGCAGCAGCAGTCAGAGGAAGACCAGTCGACGGAACTGCATTTAGCGGCGAGAACGCAGAATCCCTTGAAGCGGCACTTAGGGAGGGAGGATTTGCACCCACTGGGAGAGAAGTGATGTACGATGGAAGAACTGGCCGCAAGTTTGCTGCGGACGTGTACATAGGCGTTGTATTCTACCAAAAGCTTCACCACATGGTCGCCGACAAGATTCACGCGCGAGCTCGTGGACAGGTGCAGATGCTCACAAAACAGCCAACGGAAGGAAGAGCGAGAGGCGGCGGTCTCAGGTTTGGAGAAATGGAGCGCGACTGCCTCATTGCTTATGGAGCTTCAATGGTCTTGAAGGACAGACTTCTCGACGAGGCGGACAAGACGGAAGTGCATGTGTGTGAGAAATGCGGTCTGATAGCATACTACGACGCGAAGCAGAGAAAGTACGTGTGTAGAATAGATGGTGATAGTGCGAGAATCTCAACAATAGTGATTGCGTACGCCTTCAAACTATTGTTGCAGGAAATGATGAGCCTCAACATCGCGCCCAGGCTTATGCTGAAGGACAAAGTGTGATCTTAGAAGAGTAGGGGGTTCGAGAAAGGATATGTCGATTGAAGAGTCTATCAAATCTGTCGGTGGAATAAGGTTCGCCCTCAGCTCTCCGAGTGAGATAAGGAAATACAGCGTCGCTGAAATTACAGCTCCTGAGACGTACGACGAGGACGGGATGCCAGTACAGGGAGGATTAATGGACAACAGGCTGGGGACGCTTGAACCGGGGCAGAAATGCGCGAGTTGTGGAAACACAGCTCCTAAATGTCCAGGACACTTTGGACATATTGAACTCGCAGAACCAGTAATCCACATCGCCTTCGTGGATGACATCCATAAGCTACTCATCTCGACTTGCCGGGCTTGCGGACGTCTACTCCTTTCCCAAGATGATATTGCGGAATACAAGAAGAGGCTTGATGAAAGGTCTTCTGCCTCACCCATGCTGATTGAAATTATCTCTCGCGAGATACTGAACAAAGTCAAGAAGGCCAAAGAATGCTTTTTCTGTGGAAGGGGGCAATACGAGATCGAATTCACCAAACCGACCGTATTCCACGAAATCACAGAAAGCGGCGGGGCGACAAGACTCTTGCCCGTTGCTATAAGAGAACGGCTTGAAAGAATCACAAATGACGACCTAAGACTGCTTGGGTACGACCCATCAAGCGCGAGGCCTGAGTGGCTAGTGCTTCAGGTTTTACCTGTTCCTCCAGTCGCGGTCAGGCCATCGATAACACTCGAATCGGGAATCAGATCAGAAGACGACCTCACTCATAAGATTGTCGACATTCTCCGTGTGAACCAGAGGGTAAGAGAGAGCAAAGAATCTGGAACTCCTCCGTTGATCGTGCAAGATTTAGTAGACTTACTACAGTACCATGTTACGACTTACTTTGATAATGAAGTATCAGGCATTCCTCAGGCTCATCACAGATCGGGGCGTCCACTCAAGACAATCAGCCAGAGGCTCAAGGGAAAAGAAGGGCGATTCAGGGGTAGTCTCTCTGGAAAGAGAGTTGATTTCTCAAGTCGAACCGTCATTTCTCCAGACCCCTCGCTCGACATTTCCGAAGTCGGCGTTCCATATGAGGTCGCAAGAAAACTCACTATCCCGGAAAAGGCTTCTCCTTGGAATCTTGAATTCCTGAAGAAACTCATACTCAACGGACCCTTCAAACATCCGGGAGCGAACTACATAATCAGGCCAGACGGCATCAAGATCAGACTGGACTATGTAACTGACCTCCAGATGCACGCGGATTCACTTGCTCCAGGATTCATAGTCGAACGTCACCTAACCGACGGAGACATTGTGATCTTCAATAGACAACCGTCCTTGCACAGAATGTCTGTAATGGCACACTACGTGAAAGTGCTTCCTTACAGGACATTCAGATTGCATCCTGCCGTGTGCCCTCCATACAACTCTGATTTTGATGGGGATGAAATGAACCTTCATGTGCCACAGAGCGAGGAAGCAAGGTCAGAGGCTCTCACATTGATGCGGGTCCAAGATCAGATACTTTCCCCGAGATACGGCGGACCGATCATTGGCGGGATCAGGGATTTTCTCACCGCTGCATACCTTCTGACAAAAGAAGGAACCTACATCACAAAGGATGAGTTCACCAGCTTGGCGCTCGCTGGAGGAATGACAGCGGATCAGGAATTGCCAAAGCCGGAAAAGAGTGAACCTGAACCACTCTATACAGGAAGACAACTATTCTCGCTCTTCCTGCCCAAGGATTTCAACTACGTTCTGATCTCAAAGTGGGAAAAGAGCTCACGAGGTGCCACGAAAGATGTCGTGATCAAGAATGGACAGCTCCTTAGTGGAGTAATTGACCGTGCTGCAATTGGTGCTGAGGAGTCAGACTCTATACTCCACAGAATCGCAAAGGACTACGGAACGGAAGAAGCGAGGCGATTCCTAAACTCAATATTGAGGCTGCTCAAGGGTTTCATCACAAGATCTGGCTTTAGCTACGGATACGACGAGCTTGAGCTTCCAGAAGATGTGAGGAATAAGATCTCCGAGACTTTGGACGAATCATATTCCAAGGTGAAGGATCTCAACGAACAGTACAGGAAGGGTGCGTTGCCAGAGACCAGAGGACTCTCGCCGGAGAGTGCACTCGAGTTCTATGTGGCGAACGAGCTTTCAAGGGCAAGAGAAAAGGCAGGAAGGATTGCCGACAAATCATTCTCAATACAGAATGCGGGAATCATCATGGCCAGAACCGGAGCAAGGGGCTCTACGCTGAACCTTGGTCAGATGACAGCTGCCCTAGGTCAGCAGTCGGTCAGGGGAAAGAGGATCGAGAAAGGATACCAGAACAGGGCCTTGCCTCACTTTGCACCTCATGACCCAAGCCCAGATGCTAGAGGTTTCGTCCGGTCAAATTACAGGGATGGACTTAACGCGATAGAATTTTTCTTTCACGCGATGGGAGGGAGAGAGGGCCTCGTCGACACCGCGGTAAGGACTCAGCAGAGCGGATATATGCAAAGACGACTGGTCAACGCTCTTGAACATCTCAAGGTCGAGTACGACTTGACCGTCAGAGATCCAAACGGCAACATCATCCAGTTCAAGTACGGGGAGGATGGAATTGATCCCGCGAAGAGCGACCATGGACTCGCAGTCAACTTAGAGCGGCTTGTCGACACCATGGCGCTTTCGGCTGACGTCTCGAGGCCTGCAGCTGAATCAACAATCGAGAAGACGGTTGAAAAATACTCTGAATCCCTAAATCCAAGACTCAAGGCTGACTTGCTTGGCACACTCAAGGATTCCAAGCTTGATCCAAAATCTGTGGAGAAGGTATGCGAGCGAGTCGTCGAGCTTGTGAAGAAGAGTACCGTTGAGCCTGGAGAGGCGTCAGGAATCGTGGCTGCCCAGTCAATCGGCGAGCCCGGAACACAAATGACGCTCAGGACATTCCACTTCGCAGGGGTCAAGGAACGCGACGTCACACTGGGACTACCCCGACTCATAGAGCTCGTCGATGCGAGGAAACTACCAGCCACTCCCTCGATGGATGTATTCTTGGATGAGGAGACACCCAAGTCAAATGAGAAAGCAATACGCGTTGCAAACCAGATTAGATTCACAAAAGTAGGGAACCTGATTGATTCTGCTGAAGTTGAGCCAGCCGGAGGAATCATGCTCTATCTAAGCAAGGCAAAAATGGCAGAAAGGCAATGCACCATCAAAGACATTCAGGAGGCTATCGAATCTCCAAAGAGAGTGATTGAGGTTGACGAAAAGCGAAATATTATTACGATCAAGATTGACGTTGACTTTGCCTCTCTCCATGTCCACAAGAATAAGATCCTGAACCAAAGAGTAAAAGGCATACCAGGTATTGACCGTGTTACCGTGGTAAAGGAAGGAGATGAATGGAAGATCCAAACATCGGGTTCAAACCTCCAGAAGGTCAGGGCGATTGAAGGCGTCGACAAGACACGGACCACAACCAACAACGCCTTTGAAATCTATCAGACGCTTGGAATCGAGGCAGCGCGGCAGGCGCTAGTCAAGGAAATAATGGGAACTCTCGAGGAGCAGGGACTAGAGGTTGACATCAGGCACATCTATCTCGTTGCGGATCTCATGACAAGCAAAGGGTTCCTTCAGCAGATAGGGAGGCACGGAGTCGCGGGTACAAAGACAAGCGTTCTTGCTAGAGCTGCATTTGAAATCACAGTGCCCACGTTGGCTGAGGCAGCTGTGAGAGGAGAAACAGAGGATCTAAAGGGTGTCACTGAAAACGTCATCGTCGGTCTTCCTATACCGGTGGGAACTGGAATGATTGACGTCTTTATGCGCGGTGTCTAGAAGTAATAGGAGTGAGAGCATATGCCGGTATCATCGGAACTCGAAAAGCAGCTCAAAGTTGCTGCGAAAACTGGTAAATATCTCGTGGGCCGAAAGGAAGTTCTCGCTTCACTAAAGGGGTCAAAACTACTTGTCTGGTCGGCTTCCGCAAATATTCCAGATGAGCTCCTGAACCAGTGCAAGACCCTCCAAATTCCTGCGCTCAGGTTCGACGGGGATCCTATAGCCCTCGGCAAGACATGCGGCATACCTTTCAAGGTCTCGGTTATTGCGATCAGGTCTGCTGGCGATGCAGATCTGAATCCATTCGCGGCCTCCCAAGATTATGCAGTTCCGAGATCTGGCCTTCTCACACAGATGCCAGTTCCAAGGGTCCATTCTGAGATTCCGGAAGGCTCAGCGAAGGAGCCCAAAGATGTCAAAGAACCTAAAAAGGCAGAATCCAAGGAATCGGTAGAGAAGGAAGAAGCTCCAAAGAAAAAGACAAAGTTATCGAAAAGCTCGAGGGAAAAGAAACCCAAGGCGAAGAAGACAAAAGAGTAGATAACGATCCGCCCCCAAATATTGTTTTTCAAGTCTAGAGGTACTGCAGCACCAATTGCCTGAGAGAATTAAACTGACGTCGGAAGAACTCGGACTTATGTCGCTATTTCAAAACGTATCTGGCGCAACAGCAAGAGATTGTGTACTTGATCCAAAGTTGGAACGAGTAATATTTGTAGTTAGCAAGGGAGAGATGGGGCTTGCGATCGGAAAAGCGGGGGCTACTATCAGAAACGTCCAACAGATGATTGGAAAACAAGTTGAGTTAGTGGAGTGGGCTGATGATGCAAGGCAATTCATAATGAACGCTCTCAATCCACAGTTTGTGAGTGATGTGCGAATGTCGGAAAAGCCTGACGGCTCGAAAACTGCAACTGTGGTTGTCGATCAAAGAAAGAAAGGGGCTATTCTCGGAAAGGAAGGGAGGAACGCAGAGAAGGCGAGACTGCTTGCAAAGCGCTATTTTGATGTCGAGACAATACACATAATCACTCCACAATGAGAAAAGAAGAAATT
>DAIDAB010000050.1:0-11615 GCA_027310845.1 bacterium
CTTATGAAGCAAATTGGATTGATGTGAGTTTGCAATCATCCCAGCTACGAGGATTTACTAGTAAATTTCTAACATGTGATGATTGCACTTGCGGGATGTGGGATTTGAAGCGAATTTACTAGTAGACATCGTCGATCATTCAAGCCACTTGCGTCTGAACAACTATGGAAATCATGTTTCATTGGTTCCTCTGGTTAAGCACTCACTCGTGATCTCTGAACAAACATCTTTTCGAAACTGATTTTCATTAGAGAAGGAACTCCTGGAATCTTTGCTGAGAAACCTACGCTCCTTGTTCCGTCAGACGGATTAGGCATTATTACGAATGCCTCAATATCGTCGATTAGTGCAACGCTGTAGGGGCTTGAAAACGTCCATCTGAGAGATTTAAGGTACGGGTCGTCGGTCATTTTCTCTGCTGTGCCTGAACGTTTGTTCCGTCGCCTAACAGGTATCGCCTTGTATTCCATCAGATCTGGTTCAGGTAGATCTTCGAGATTTGCAGGTTCTTTCCCGATCACGCACACCTCTCTTACTTTGATGCCTTTGTTTGATGCTGCTTTCAATCCCGCAAGTTGATTGGCCGAAAGCTGTAAGCGTTTCTGTCAATGCTGCGATGACCGCTGTTGTAAATGCCAGTTATGGCTACAATGAGGACGGCGTGTGTTTCTATTCTCCGTACTTTTGCTGCAGTGTTCCTTGGAACTCGACTGGTTAAGCAACAATCAGAACCGTTCTGCAATACCTAATTATTCTAATGGAATCGACGCACTGGACTTGGACTGGCGGATCTAGTGAGAAGCTTTATCCTCTGTGGATACATGTCCGTATAGACTTGGACCTTCGAGACCAGCATTACGGATTATTTATCGAAACACATGTTTGCGACTTCGCACCTTGAGAAAATTCTCAACTCTTCAGTGTGGGTAAATGAATAAATATGCGGGTCATTCACCAATAACGCGGTATGGCAATAGTGGAATTAGACAAGCGTCACAGAGTTACGCTTCCGAAGGAAGTAAGGAAGCGGTTTCAGGTAGTTGAGGGCCAGAAGTTCCTTATTGTGCCATACGGTGGCGATCTCATAATGAAACCCGTTCCCAAGGATCCGAGTAAGGAGATGAGCAAGATCATTGGCGATTTCCAATTCGGCAAACAGGATAGGAAGAAGGCAGAGAAATGGCTCCTGCAAGAGATAGCACATCGAAAGAGCTAGTCCTGGTAGAGTCGGATTTTCTATTCGGACTTGGCAAGTCAGACAAGCGACACGCACAAGTCATTCGTTCACTAGAAGCGCACAAATCGGGAAAAATGCAGATACAAGTCCTCTCGACCGCCGTTGTCGAAGTCCGTAGCGTCCTGTACTCGAAAGGCCTCGGCACAAAGGAAGTAGAAGAATTCTTTGCTCTAATGTCAGAAATCCTAAGTGAGTATGGCGTTGAAACATTCGTTCCTACCGAACCAAGCGATGTCATAATCGCTGAGAGAATGAGGGCAGAGTCGCCTGCTCTGACTTTCTTCGATTCGTTGTATGCTGCGACATCCAAGAGATTGAACTTGAAACTGATCTCCAGTGACGGAATCTACTCGAGAATTGGACTTGCGGCAATAGATTTGGACATGATTTGAGACCTTCGTGGATTGATCATCAATATTCTTCATCGAAATTTTTCAGTTATTCTCCCTTTTCCGATCCTTGAATCCATAGACTCGGTCCATGTGGGCCAGAGTTTCCGGGGATTCGTTCCCTGACAGGGCGCGAGTCTCACTCATTTTTCGCTGCAATCTCTGTTCACTGCCTAATAAGTAGAAAAGACAAACAGGATTCGCGCACGTATTTACTACTAAATTCCAAGTGCGCGATGTGGGACCCCCGCACCTGCTTTTGTTACGATAAGAGGCGGACATGAGATGAATTTTGGAAGGGACTAGTACGTCATTCATGTGGTCTCCTGGGCGCTTAACCTGAAGATCCGACCGAGCTTTGTTTAGCACAATAAGAATCCATTCAAGATCTGCGTATAGACGAGGAAGCAGTCCTCTTCCGTATCTATCTCTCCAATAACTTTATTTCAACTGAGTACGAGTTAGAAACCGTCTCAACGCACAGAGATTTTTACCAAGCGTCTGTATGCGCCACGCAATCGCACACCACCCCCTCCCTCGCTCTCTATAATACTCTCCACATTTTTCGAAAATAATGGTAATGGTAGGATTTCGGCGAGTTCCGCAATATGATTTTTTCAAACATTGTTCCATAAAGAGCTGATATTCCAACTTTACGGGGTAATGTGATATTCGCTCAAGCTTTTAGTGAGAATGCTACCGAGAAAAATGATCAATGCAATTGGAATGTAGACAAATAATGGAATAACAAAAGTGGAGAGCAAAGAGTATCCAATTTGTGTTCCTGAAAGCGGGAAATAGTGGTCCATCATAGCAATTGTAAGCGCATAAGAGCCTAACTCGATTGGCAAGATCAGTGCAATCGATTTTCCCCGGTGCTTCTCATCGAGCTTTAAGGCAAAGTAGCCAAAAAGGCACGCGGGCGAGATGGCTAGATAGAGTCCTAGAAATACTAGATCAATACTCTGAAGAGAGAAATTTAAAGAATAATACGATGGATAAAGTATGGAGATTGACGAAAACAACGATAGGCCAATTGCAGGAATTATGGCAACAACAAGGAGAATCCATTTGGGTAGAGCTTTCTCATCGCTCTTCATATCCATCAGATCATTGCTCTCCGCATTGGCTACCCATGTAATATTAGGTTTGGGGCTTTATTTGAAGAGTTTTCGCTGTTCAAGCCTCTGTATTTTGTCAAGGAATATCTCGCTCTCCTGCTCTTGAAGTTAGAAGAGACGGGATGTCAATCAACGAGGCGGCGACGTTGTGGAATGAATATTGAAATGTGATGTGGGCAGGGATAGAAACTTGAACTTGTACCCATGAACATATCCAAAGACTATTGAAATCCTAAATGTACTCAGTAGTGACCTAGTTATTGGAGCTCCGACGTCGCTTCCTACGAACCTGAAAAACACTATTGCGTGATCTCACTCAGCTAGGCACAACTGGCGGATGCTCTCCGAGGAACTCTTTCTCTTCCCACATGTCAAACGCTGTTGCAGACGAAGCAGCCTGAGTGATTATTGCAAGGGCATTGACCACGTGAAGGAACAATATGATGTCTTGAAATATAGATCCAAAGTGAAACATTATCCCAGCAAAGAGAATTACGCCGAGCACTCCCTGGACTACTCCCAAGATCGCCGTCGTTTTGCTTATTCGCTTGATTCTTTCTGGGCATGAACTCTTTCTAACTAGAGAATAGGCGTACATCGCAACAGCAACCACGATGAGTCCAACGACACCGTGAAGGTAATCGGTTGACATTTGATCGAGCACAGGGAAAAGGATAATGATGATTTGGAAGAAAGCAATCCAGACTAGAAGATACATCACAGACCATGTTTTCATAAGCCGGTTCGTGCGAAAACGCAAACTCGTGGCTTATAAGGAAGATAAGAATAGATTCTGTTAACTCTTTAGGTCTTTCGATGAGCCGTTAAGCATCGGGTCTTTTTGAGACAAAAATTCTATAGTCGCATCATATCTTATTTTGAGTTCGTGTTGACGCTTGACAGCCCTGATGATATTCCCACTTTTCAATCCATGACTTGACAGTTTCTTTGACCGCTCGAAGTTTCACTTTATCTCCGAATAAGAGCCAGCTCTTCATCGCTCAGGTCATAGTAGGTGAACAATTCAAGTCGTCCACATCTTGATCAAGAATAGAATTGGTCGCAAGAGATAAGTAGCAAAACCTAGCAAAACAATGGGCCATAAATTTAACAGGGATGTTTTGATAGCTGTTGTAATCGCAGTAGTTATCGGAATCTCGGCGCTGGGATACATCCAATATTCCAATTCCAATAATGGAAACACTTCTTCGCAGGTCTCTCAATCCTCTACTGTCACCAACTATTCTTGCACTAACTCTGAGGATGTGCCCCAAGGTTATTGTAGAGGGCTGATGACGTATGCGGATCTTAATTCCATCGTATCATCACCCAACGCTCAGGTCTCTTCAAATGGTCATGGGCTGATTACAATCAGTACTGGCTACGGCGCCTGCATATTAAATTATGATATCCTTCCGAATGGAACATTGGTCAACTGGTACATGGGAGCCACAAGTTCAACTCAAACATGTGTATAGTTTCATTCACCTGAAATGAAACGCTCTCATTTTTCACCCGAAGATGATATAGAACCAATGCACACTGTGAAGAGAAGGCGCGTAGAACAAGACCGAAGAGCTTGTTTCAAGCTCTGTTTTGTGTGACATGGTCGAACCTTTCAAGTATCACATCGTGACGCTTGCTCATTTTGCGAACAGTGCTAAAAACCCTTTAACGATCCAAGGTCTATCACTCATTTTGAATTTTGAACCTGATGCAGGAGAGACTATCTTTACAATAGCTAGGTTCTGGCCAGAGTCAATCGTAATATTGGGACTGCCCACACTCGCCGCCTTTCTTCTCTACGACAATGGGTTTGTTCTATTTGGCGCTATGAGGACATGTGTTTTTGCAATGATATTTCTAGGCCGATTTCAAAGTTGATCTAGAGCGTGCGCCAGTTGTGATAAGATGAATCCCTACCAGACAGCAAGATGCTGAGTCTCCCGAGCTCTCTCGCCTGTCGAAGGTGAGAACGCCAAGTCAAAGGCCGGATGGTTAATCGCAGGAAGCGTGCCGCGATACTGATTTGGCGAGTGCGGGTCTATAGTAAGCCGGCGGCGCAGCTCCTGTTCGCGAATGTTTCCTCTCCATATCTGGGCCCAAGCTATGAAGAATCGCTGTTCGGGTGTGAGCCCGTCAATCATTTGGTGTTTTGCGGGCTCCTGCGCGAGTCGTCTCTGAAAAGCCTCGTAAGCTATCGAGACTCCTCCAAAGTCAGCAATGTTTTCCCCAAGCGTCAGCTCACCGTTGACATGCACTCCGGGCAATGGCTCCTGAGAGTTGTATAGCGCTGCCACTGCTCTTGCCCTTGTTTGGAATTCTCTCTCATCGTCGGGAGTCCACCAGTCGCGGAGGTTGCCCTCGGCATCAAATCTTCGACCCTGGTCATCATATCCATGAGTTATCTCGTGCCCGATCACCGCTCCAATGCTAGCATAGTTCACCGCGTCATCCAGAGTAACGTCAAAGTAAGGAGGCTGCAGAATGCCTGCGGGAAAGACTATTTCGTTTTCTGTGGGAGAGAAATACGCGTTCACCGTCGGCGGAGTCATGTACCACTCCGTCCTGTCCACGGGCTGGCCAACGCGGCTTGCCTGACGGCGGGCCTCGAATGCTGCTGCTCGATGAATATTTCCCACATAGTCTCCAGGATCTATCACCACTGAACTATAGTCGCGGAAGCGCTCCGGGTGACCAATCTTTACGCGAAACCTGTCGAACTTTGCAAGAGCCTGCTGCCGCGTGGCCTCAGTCATCCAGGGAAGACAACCGAGCCTCTCCCGGAACACGGCGCGGATATCCTCTATCAAAAGTGCGACCCGCTGCCTAGCTTCAGAGGGAAAATGTTTCTCCACGTAGAGTTTGCCGAGCGCCTCCCCAACAAGCCCATCAACTGTGCGTGCGGCGCGCTTCCAACGAGCCTCGGGTTCTTGCTTTCCGAGCAGTCTGCGTTGGAAAAAGTCAAAGTCTTCCCCCTCTACACTCGAATGGAGATGCGGAGCAAACTCATGGAGAACGTGCCATCGAAGGTATGTCCTCAAATGTTCGATTGGCCTCTCGGAAAGGAGCTTCTCCAAAGCGGTGAAGAATTCCGGCTGGCCGATAATAAAATACTCAGCTGGCGGCACACCTAGGGCTTCTAGATATGCAGGTAGATTCATCGATGCAAACTTGGCAAGGTCCGAGGCAGCGATTCTGTTGTAATTTTTTTCTTCGTCTCGAAGATCAGCTCGGGCCCGACTCGTCTTCGCAAGGTCTGTTTCGAGACTAAGCACAAGCTCGGCGAGTCGTTTACTCTCCTCCTCTGTCTCACCTGCGAGCGTAAATATGCGGGCGACATGACCTCGGTAGGCATCGCGCGCCTCTTTGAATGAATCAGCCAAATAATATTCCCTGTCGGGAAGAGAGAGTCCTCCCTGCTCTAAGTAAAAGGCGTAGATAGAACTGTTCTTCTTGTCAGCTTGAGAATACGCTGTGAAAAACGCATGCACACCAGCACAATGAAGCTCTGCAATGCAACGTGCCAGGTCTTTTCCAGATACGGTTGCTTCGATTCGATGTAGCTCATTTTGAATGGGCTCAAAACCGAGCTTCTCAATGCGTTCTGTGTTCATGGCTGATTTGTACAAGTCTCCTACAAGACGCTTGGGAGATCCAGGCTCTGGAGCAGGTTCCTCGGCCGAGTCCTCGAGTATGCGTCGCAGGAGGTGTAGGTTCCATTCGTAGAGCTCATCAAACGCGGTCCAAAGCGCCTTGTCCGCGGGCACCTGATTTGCTCGAATCCACTCGCCAACAGAATAGCGGTAAAAGTCTTCGCGTGGATCCGCGGACAGATCCATGTAACCCACCGAAAAGCGAGGAATCTTGGGCTCTTTGATTCGGCTGTTTACCTCATGCACAATGGCCATATTGGTCTAAACAATGCATGGATCCCAACTTGTAAAAATGTATCGCGTGTTTTTCAGCTTAGCAAGATCCGTCACTTCGGGAAATCCCTTCGTTGCATAATCTTTCATTTTACGAATTGCTTTCCAATTCTTTTACCGCATGTTATAACCGGATCTGGTTGCCAAAAGAGCTGCTGTTGTGGTATTGAGCCAAAGTACTCTAATGCAAGAAAGTACATAATAGAACTTAATGATAGACTAAATAGAGGTCATAATAGCTTAACAAAAGCCGTCAATATTGAAAACAAAGGTAGAAACAGATGTTTTGAGTATTTCATAGCTACAATCCAGCATTTAGAGCACGTTTCAGTTTCTCATCTTTTCGCAATCTAATGTTTGGGCGCTGTTCACTATTGCGTAGTGCAATGTCATGAAGGATGACCTTGTTTAGAAATCCACAAAGCTCTTTTCTCACTTCATCTAAGTTGTAAAAGCGAACAATGCAATCATCAATGCGCTGGGATAGTTCGTTTTAGCATTCACGTAAATTCGCTTTAGACTAATTCCCGTACTTGACATCATTTCAAAGAAGTGTCAACGGTCAAACTTTCTTTGATTGCCGTGTGGGGTATTGTCGTATTCGTATTTCTCACCCCCGGAATCTTGGAAATTTCATACACTAGTTGCTTTGCCGAAGTCTTATCCTTCCTTCGCGCAATTAGAAGGATGTCAGAGGTTCCAAACATCAGATACACAGACATGACGCCGGGCAATTTAGCAATTGAATTTGCAATTTTTTCTTGTTCGACGCCCTTGTGACTACAGATGACTCTTGAAATTAACAGATAGTCCTGGGCAAGCTTCTCTGGGTCGACTCTGTAACATGAACCATTTATTATTCCAAGTTCTTTCAGGCGCCTGATCCTGTTGGATATCGACATCTTGGTCAGGTTGACTTTCCGGCCGATCTCAGATAGCGAAAGTTCGGCATTTTCCTGTAATATTGCGAGAAGCACTCGATCCTTGTCATCAATATCATATGATCCATCGTCAAGAATGCGCAAGACTGTCCCCGGTGTTTCATTATTTCTCTATAAACATATTGCGTTGGGTATTAGTCTCGACTATGTATAGTGTTATGCTGAATCATAAGACATCTGTATAGTTAACTATAAGAATCGCTATACAATACCACAGCTTCATGCAAGTTGGCTCTGTAGATCTGCGGCAAATTAATCCTGAAGTTGTTATGGTGGGAGTTTGTGATATCAGACCTTCAAAATTCAAAATTCGCGAAAGAAGGTCAGATCTTGAAGACTTGAAGAAATCTATCATTGAGAAGGGATTAATTCATCCAATAGTTATCCGTGTTATTGGTCACTCTTCGTATGAAGTGGTAACTGGATCTCAAAGACTTTGGGCATTTCGAGAACTTGGAAGATCAATGATACCAGCCATCATCGCAAACATGAGCGATCAAGAAGCATTCGAACTCATTCTCGCCGAAAACATCCAGCGAGAAGCATTATCGCCCTTGGAGGAAGCTCAGGCATTCTATGCGTACGTCGGTCCCAGAGAAAGAAATTGTTATGGATATGGGAAGGTGTCAGAACTTGCTAAGAAGATTGGAAAGAGCCAAGAATATGTTTCCAACCGAATTAGACTCTTGCGCTTGCCAGAAATTCTCCTAAGAAAATTATTCTTGCAGAACGGCTTCACAGTGAGCCATGCGGAAGAATTGGTTACTCTATCAGATCGTCCAGAAATGGTCGAAGAGCTCAGTATGATGCTCATGAACAAGAAAGTCTCAGTCCGAGAGCTCGAAGAAATTGTCGCGTTGATGAGATCAGGGATCGAAACCAGAAGAGCGGTGGAGCTGGCAAAAGTAGAATCAGATCTGAAAGTAGAATGGGACTATCGCGGCGAAAAAGACGATCGAGTGCAGACTCTGATGAAAAGAACAGAAGTCATTCTCAAGAGTGTTCTTTCGTATGTGGATAACGTGAGTGCAGATCTAGATTATGATCAAGCGCTTTTCGATCCTTGGATCGGCAGTGTCAGATTGAAGGTCCATGACGCTATCAATGGGGTTCTTGCGTGCAAGAAAATTTACGAGAAATCCCCAAAAACTCTTTCCAAATCCGTTGCAACGAAAAGATGAAATTCGTTGTTGACGTCTTGTGTCAATGGATATACAGATATGTTTTGAATTACAGGCAAGTACCGCGATGTTCAGAGCGTGAGTGATCGTAGTTGCCAAAGTTTGGAATTTCTAGGTTCATAATGTCGCAAGATTGGAGTAAACAAGGTTGAAAGACAATACACTTAGGTTACAGGAAAAAGTGAGGGAGGATGGATTAGATGCTTTAATCGTCTCGGCCCCAGAAAATGTGTTCTACGTTTCAGATGCGCCTTCTAGCGTCACAAGCTCAAACAGACTACTATTCTGCTCTAGACGAAACTCGCCGATAATGTGCGTGATTCCATGTGAAGGAGATCCAACTTTAGTGCTTTCAGCTGCAGCTCTCGACGTGGTGAAAAAACATACCTGGATCAAAGACCTCCGCCTATACTCCACTGGAACTTATATTTGGAGAAAGGAAAAGGCCAAGCTTTCAGGCACAACATTCTCGGAGACTTTGACCAGGATTTTATCAGAGAAACTGGAAGGCAAGAGCAAGCAGAAAATAGGAATCGAGTATAACGATCTCAGTTTTGCAATTTTTGATGGATTGAAATCATCCTTTCGGACCGCAGAGTTCTCGAACGGGCTGGATTTGCTTATGTTGACTAGAATGATAAAGAATGCAGAGGAAATACGCAGGTTTGAGAAAGCCAATCAAATACTCATCAAAGTAATGACGAAGATCGAAAAAGAATGTAAAGACAGGCCGACAGAGCTTGAGCTTGACATTTTGTTGAAATCAGAATTGCTGAAAGAAGGCGCAGAGTCGTGGCAGCAAACAACTATTGCTGCAGGCACAGTTAATGGCCCCGATATTTACAATCAGCCAAATCCTAAAAGAAAATTGAAATCAGGTGATCTGATTCGGCTCGATCTCGGGTGTGTTTACAAGGGCTACACGGCCGATGTTTCAAGGACTTTTGCCGTAGAAAAAATCCATCCAAGAGCGGCCAAGACTTACAAAGTATTGAAAGATGCATACATGCTATACTTGGACGAGCTTGAACCTGGCAAGAGGGCCTCCGAGATTAATGTCGGCGTGGTAAACTACATCAGAGAAAATCTTGACCAAGAGTACTTTAGAGGAAATGTCGGACACGGTACCGGAGTAGAACTATACGACAAACCACTATTGAGCGCTGATGATCACACCCCGTTGCAACAGGGAATGACTCTATCATACGAAGTCCCGTACCACATATCTGGTCTGGCAGGCCTTAACTTGGAGGACAGCGTCATCATAACAAAGAATGGGAAAAAGATTGTCTTCAAGTACGACAGAGACATTGTGGTAGTGTGACCGTGTATGAAAGCAACTATTGTAATTCATGGGGGTGCAATCAATCCTGATTCAGGAGAGTTCGCGGAGGGGGTGTCTAGAGCTGCGCAAAAGGGAATGGAGGTTTTGGCCTCTGGAGGAAGCTCGCTTGATGCAGTCACCAAAGCAATCCAACTCTTAGAGCAAGATCCAATATTCAACGCTGGACTTGGCGCCTGGCCTAACCTTAGCGGAGAA
Organism: bacterium; assembly: GCA_027310845.1. Lineage (GTDB taxonomy): Archaea > Thermoproteota > Nitrososphaeria > Nitrososphaerales > CADDZS01 > JASHOD01. The sequence continues at coordinate 10,339 of DAIDAB010000050.1, forward strand.
GTGGAATTGGACGCAATAATAATGGAGGGCGCGAATTTGAGAGCAGGCGCGGTTGCCGCCGCACAGAACCTCAAAAGCCCAATTGGAGTCGCGAGAAAGGTGATGGAAGAAACAGATCATATCCTACTCGCAGGACGCGGAGCAGAGAGTTTCGCCAGAGCATTCAACCTTTACGAGGAACACAAAGTTCCAGAATTCCGAATGAAAGAATGGAGCGCGTTGAAGAAAAAATTGCAGCTTGGTGAAGACGTGCCGATGCTGCAATATTGGAAAAAGATCAAGAAATGGGCCGATCAAGGGGACACAGTAGGCGCAGTCGCTATAGACCACGAAGGCCTGATATCTGCCGCCACTTCTTCCGGTGGTTTTCCAATGAAACTTCCAGGTAGAGTTGGGGATGTGCCAATCATTGGATGCTCGACTTATGCAGATAACAATGCAGGGGGGGTATCTATAACTGGACATGGAGAAGTGGTGATGACGTATTCTCTAGCAAAGTCATGTATTGAATTGATGAGAAATGGAATCTCTGCCCAGATGGCAATAGAATCAATGGCAGAAATGATCAACAACAGAACTAAGGGCAAAATAATCTTGTGTATAATTGGAATCGACAAGAATGGAAGAGCTGGTCTGGTCCGTAACATTGACGCGACACCTCACGCCCTCTTTGACGAGACCATGAAGGTGCCGAAGGTACAATTTGCAAAGAAGGTTGTCTTGAACTAGATCAATTCTTTCATAATGGGCAGAAATATGGTTGTTGTGAGATTATCATTATTCCACGTGGAATAGTCTGTGCTAACTGCGCAGAACCTTTCCCATCCTTGATACCGCAATCTTCAGGTTTTCTTCGGAACTCGTATAGGCAAGACGAATGTATCCTTCTCCTTGCGAACCAAAAGCAACCCCTGGCACCGTTGCAACGTGTCCCTCAGTTAGAAATTTCATCGACAGTTCCTTAGAATGGTATCCAGTATTGGAGATGTTGACGAAAGCGTAAAACGCTCCCTTTGGCACAGGACAGCTTATTCTTGGAAGCTCGGACAAACCCTCAAGAACTATTTTTCGTCTTCTCGCAAATGCACCTACCATCTCGGTCACGCAACCTTGGGACGCCCTGAGCGCGTGCAGGGCAGCGAATTGAGTCATGGCGGCAGCGCATGAGTTTGTCGAGCCGTTCAGCCTTCCAATGGCTTCTGCCATTTCTTCGGGTGCGACCGCATAGCCCAACCTCCAGCCAGTCATTGCATAGGTCTTCGAAAATGAATTCACAG
>DAIDAB010000050.1:11625-11883 GCA_027310845.1 bacterium
ATGACTCGATCGTGGAATTGGGGATAAGAAGCAATGCTGAAGTGTTGTTCGTTGTCATAAATGAATTTTTCATAGACTTCATCAGTGAGAATGATCAAGTCGTGCTTTACTGAAAGCTCGCCAACTGCCTTTAGTTGATCTTCTTTGAGTACCGCGCCCGTCGGATTGGAAGGTGAATTGATCAAAATCATCCTTGTTTTTGGGGTTATGAGTTTCTCCAGCGCGGCTACGTCAAGTTGAAAATCATCCTTCTCGGAG
>DAIDAB010000051.1 GCA_027310845.1 bacterium
CTTGAGAAACTCGACAAAAATGTCCTTGATCTTTGCTTGAGTGTATTCCATGCTACTTCTTGTGTCCCTCCATTATTCCGATACGCCAGGACTGGAGTATGTTGTAGACTGCATCGAAAATTTGATATTCTTCTGGAGTCAGCTTTTCCTTGATGTCAGTAGGTGGTGAAAGCGAAGAAGCGATCATAAGCACCTTCCTAAGCCTCAGCTTGATCAAGTCGTAGATCAAAGTCTTTGTTCTGTCAAGGTTCTAAGACTCGCAAGCTGGTTTTCGCCTGCCATCTTCTCCCTGTTAACTGCCTTGAAGACTTCGCTCGCAAAGCTTTCTTCCTGAGTTTCGCAAAGGCCCAACTTTGTCAGCACTTCCGCGACCCATCTCGGAAGCTCGATTACATCTCCTTGATTCACAGAATCAAGATGGATACTCCCCACATCGAGTTTGGGTATGGTCTGGTTCGCTCTCAACCTTGTGCTGGAAAGCAGGTATGCGAATTCGCGATCGCCGAGCGATTCCAGAACTGAACCTGAAGACATTCGCGAGCCAGCAGAGTGCTCGTTCTGCACTGATATAAGTTTGGGAGTCGCCAATCACAACTTCCGGCAATCCAATCTCAAAGAAGTGCCGCATGAGTCCAAAACCTTATTCGTTCCTCGAAAACATAGTGGGAATCAACCGCAATAACGATACTCTTTCCGGTAGGTAATACGATTCTTTGAGCAAGAAAAGCATCCCAAGCGACGATGATGAGAAGGTCATCACAGATTCCGAGCACCTGATGTGGGTGGAAAAGTACCGTCCTCAGTCGCTCTCTGAAGTGTTCAACCAAAAGGAGGTAATTAGCAGGCTTGAAGCAATCGTTGCAAGACCGAACGAGATGCCACATTTGTTGTTCGCGGGCCCACCGGGAACAGGGAAGACCACCGTTGCACTGTGCCTTGCGCGGGAGATAATGAAGGAATACTGGAGAGAATACACGCTTGAGCTGAACGCCTCAAACGAGCGAGGGATCGACACTGTCCGGATGAGAATAAAGAACTTTGCTAGCTACGCTGATCGAAGAGAAGGAGTTCCATTTAGAATAGTACTTCTTGATGAGTCAGACTCCATGACAAACGATGCGCAAACTGCCCTGAGACGAATAATGGAAGAGAGCTCGAAAACTACAAGATTCATCCTCACCGCAAACTACAGTTCCAACATCATCGAACCAATCCAGAGCCGCTGCGCAGTGTTTCGCTTTTCCCCTCTGAGGCAGGAAGATGTTGTGAATTATCTAGAAGGAATTTGCAAGAAAGAAGGCGTAAGATACGAAAGAAATGCACTTTCGCTGATATATCAATCCACCGAGGGAGACATGCGCCACGCTCTGAATATGCTTCAGTCGGCCTCGACGCTTGGCGAAATCGATTCTGCTAGTGTGAATCGTGTGACTGGAATCTCTGGCAAGAGCAAGGTGGCCGGTGTGATCGATACTGCATTTGCTGGAGACTTTCTCGGGGCAAGGAACAAAATGATTGAGCTCTTGCAGGTGAGCGGGATGTCAGAGCATGATTTCATAAAGTATGCGAACGAAGCGCTCTCGAAATCCGATTATGCTTCCTCTATTGAAGCAATCCAGGCGACTGCAGAAGCTGACTATCGACTTATGATGGGCTCAAACCCCGACATCCAGCTGAGCGCATATCTGGCGCAGCTTGCAAAGCTTGGCAAGCAAATGGAAAGGTCCAAGAAATAATCAGTGGTGCGTAGAAGTGGAGTTCCCTCTACCTAGGGGAATGCGCGATATTTCCCCAGAGGAATCACAGGCTGCTGAAATTGTTCGCGAAGCATTCACTGAAACATGCAGATTGTTTGATTACAAACTCATGGAACCCTCGAGCCTCGAACTGTTTGAAACGCTCGCCGCGAAAAGCGGGCAAGCAATCAAAGATGAGATATATTACTTCAAGGATAAGAGCAATCGAGACCTGGGGCTCAGGTTTGACCTCACAGTTGGAATGACTAGATACGTTACTTCCAAGCGAGATCTTAGTCCTCCTATCAGGCTCGGTTCGTATTCCTCTGTGTGGCGATACGACGAGCCTCAGTACGGAAGATACAGATGGTTCTACCAGTGGGACGCTGAGCTATTTGGGCCTTCAAGTCCCGAAGCTGATGCAGAGATCATAGAGTTCAGCTCATCTTTGTTCAGACGGCTCGGAACAAACCCGTTGATCGCTATAGGCTCGAGGAGAATTCTCGAATCATATATCACAAACAAGTGCGGAATAAGCGAAGAGCCCAAGGTGCTCGATATGCTCCGAGCAATCGACAAGCTCTCAAAGAAAAGCGTGGATCAAATCCTGCAAGAGTATTCTAAGAGCTTCTCAAGAGATCAGCTTGAACTAGTCGCGAAGTTCGCTCAGTTAAGGGGCGAACCGAACCAGGTCTCAAAGGCGCTTTCCGAAAGCGAAATCGAACCTACTCCGCTGCTCGAAATAATTGACGCCCTTAAGACAAGAGGCGTCAGTGACGCAATACTCGACTTGAGCATTGTGCGTGGGATAGACTACTACACTGACATGGTGTTTGAGGCTTTTGACAAAGACAACTCAAGACTGGGCTCTCTTTGCGGAGGAGGAAGATACGACTCGCTTCCTGCAATCTATGGCAGGCCCGAGCTCGGAGCGACAGGCGTGGCTGGAGGGGTAGAGCGTGCGGTGCTTGCTTACAAGATCAAAAGAAAAGAAACAGAGCGGATCTTTGTTGCGCCTATTGGAAAAGAGGCGAAGGTGAGAATTGCAGCTTCCTCGATTGCATCAAGTCTTAGACGGGGGGGAATCCCTGCACAGTCTGAGATTGTTGAAAGGAGTCTGCGCAAGATTTTAGAGGCACAATCTGCGCTTGGTACCAGAGCCGTCGTCATCGTGGGGGAAAGAGAGCTTGCTTACGACTCTGTCAAAGTAAAGTGGATGAAAACTGGCGAGGAAATCACCCTTAAAATTTCGGAACTAGAAACAGTATTACAAAGCAGCGCCTAATCGAAAATTAAGAGATAGCTCTACGAAACAGTTCGCGGAGCTAAAGATTCTAGTTTACTTTGGCGTAATTTTGATTGCGACTGTAGGGCATACAGTTTCGCATGCCATGCAAAAAATGCAATCGGCCTCGCGAATAGGGTCAATCTTGTCAGTTCGATAGGTGTTCCACTGTTCTGAGCCCTGCTCAATTTTGACATCATTTCCAGAGCCACCCTGGCCGTCTCCCCTGAGAAACCATCCAAAGACATTGACCGGGCAAACGTCAGAACATTGTCCATCAGCTATGCACGACTCCCAGTCTACTGCCACGTATGTTCCGTGGATTCCGAATTTGGTCGGGTAAGGCTTACCCTCGGAATCGTTTCTCTGGGTACCCTCAGCCCTTACCTCATGTCCTTCGTGAGTCCCTGTCACAGGATAATCGTTAGGCCTCGATAGAAAGTCCCCATCGATCGGGCGCGGTTTATAATCCATTGCAGATAGTTCTACCATCGGATTGACCTCTGAATAAGCGAAGAAGAATTACTATTTATGGATAGACATGACGTAACGTCCGAGTCCTATTCACTACTAGTTTGTACATTATTTCTCCCGAACAATTGAGTGAACGGTTGCCTAGGACCGCAAGGCGGATGCACAACACTGTAGGCCCATAAGAGTACAAACAGAATAAAGCTCAGATTTAGAAAGAGATTTCTAGGAAGAAATCATGAACTTTCTGCAACAAAGAATCGGATGGCCTTCAGCAGATTGGGAATGCATTGGGCAGCTAGATGTTCCTCTTCTGGAAGCATTTGGGGCAATAGGTTGCGGCCAAAGGCAATTCAGTGCTGCAAAAAGCACATTTTTCTATCTTCGTGGATAGTACTTTTTGCTCCTGGACTGGTGTAGTCGGCATCGGGGCTTTCTGCTTCCTGACCTCTATCTTCTCAGCAGTTGTCGATGTTGCCGGAGAAGATGAGGGCGTCATGAATGGTTTGTTCCTCGGAGCTGTCATAGATACCATTCCTTTGACAATCATTTTGAGAGAGTAAAGACCCAAGACTGATCCTACCCCTATGAAGATGTACAACGGTGCAAGAACAAAAGGCGTGTAGGGTTGGGGGGTGCATACGCCTAACGTCCCAGCACCGCATGGCGTTGGGTAGATTGCACTCGCATACAGCAGCAGACCGTAAGCGACCAACAAGAGGAAAATGCCGATCAGGATGTTGAACACTCCGTCTAGCCTCGGATGTGACCCCGAACTCTGAACCTCCTTCTGCATATTCATCAGTTTCTATGCTCAAGGGTAATAAGAAATTCGAATCTCACGAAGGATGAATTCTATTTCGTACATTCTGAATGGTCGAGAAACTGCTCTTGGAGACAAGTTACCAACTCATTTAGAGCGGTATCAAGCCGATAATGAAGGCAAGCTGGAGAACAAAATGCATGATTCTCATCCTCGATTTTACCTTTCTGCAAATTCCAGGATCGTCATCGTGACTAATCAGACCGGTTATCGTAATACTGCTGTAACATGACAGCGCAATCAACAGCAACGGGAACATGGCATTCAGGTCTGTGAATCGGAAGAGGAAAACACCAAGACCAGACAGTGAGAGCGGTATCGCTGTGACGAAAACGATTGTCCGCTTCACTCCCACAACAACTGGGAACGACTTGACTTGAAGGGCCGTATCTCCCCTCATGTCAGCAATATCTCCTAAGAGGAGTGTCACAAGTGCAAATAATGCGAACGCGATCGCTGCGAAGAATATGGTGACATTCAGATTCTCTGCTGCGACACCTCCAGTCAAACTGGCAATCGCAGCACCGCAAGCTGCAACTATTAGTTTGTGGGGGAAGCGCTTCTTTGCCTGAACTCGTGGAAGTGAATAGGAGATTCCAAGGAAGAAGGAGATTGCAAAAAGTGCGAATGTTGCTAGACTCACAATATAAGACATGATCAAGGAAGAGCCTATGCACAGCAGAAAGACATGCGTGGCATCTTTTCTTGAAACCAATCCAGATGCAAGGGGTCTTGATGGAGAGTTTATTGTGTCCTCCTCTACGTCCATGAGATCATTCAGTACATAAATCCCGAGGGTCAGCAAATATCCAGAGGGAAGAAGTAGTGCCAGAGTAGAGAAATTGGGATGCAAGTCCGATGCAATCAAGTAGGCTGCAAATAAAGCCCACACAAAAATCAAGACACGAGTTTCGGAAACCACCAGGCGTGAGAAGGACTCAGCAAAGTTCGAGATTGAAACCCGTCTCGAGGATTTGGAAGTCGATCCATGCCCTCTGAGTCTTACACTGCTTCTGGCAGATTCATAGAAGCTCGAGCGCATATAGACCTATGATCTAGAAATATCTTGCAGATTTATACATTATTTCGGGCCAATTAAAGGCAATATCTCAAAGCTCTCCTTATGTCTTGGAGGCCGAATGCTCGGAGCTGTCTCTCAAGCATTTAGACCGCTGCGCTCAATTTTAGCCCTCTCACCTGATCTAGTCTGAACTTGTTTGCGATTTCCTCCAATATCTTCCTCTTAATGAGCTTTGAGCCGGCTCCCAAAATATTTCGAAAAACTGCGAGGGACTTGCTGGGTACAGCGGAAGGTCTACCTTGTTCAAGCCGTATTCGTTCCTTAGACTCTAGAAGAGGTTGCCCCTTGCGCCTTCGTCGAAGAAGGGGGAGCGCTCTTTACTCAATTAGACAAAGCGTTTGAAGAGAGATTTTCGATTGAGTATTCTTCTGCCATAAATCGCAATCAAATCTCATCGTATCCTTGCGCCCCTTGCCAAATCTTCGGCCGTAAGCCGAGGCTCGAATCTCTCCGAAATGGAGTCCTTTAGGGCTCCAGCGGATATTTCTCGAAAGTGCGAGATTAACTTCGTTGCAAGAGCTGGACTTTCAAACAGGAGGCCTAGAAAGAAGGAGTACGGATCTAGAGGGTTAACTATCTCTATTCCTACTCTGCAAGAGTCTATAACAAGGAAACTATAGGGCAACTCAGCTTCTTTCATGGTCACATTTGGGTGATGACTGAGTTCCTTGAAAACTGCAATTGCTCGCGGGTGCGTCATCAGGTTTCCAATGAGCTGAATTTTCGGAGAAAGTCCGCTCCGCGGGCTGTGTATGATGTATATCTTGCAACCCCTGTTCGCCGCTGCAAGCGCAGTCTCTGCCGTGCGGAAGTCAACATATCTGGTGGCAGCGTAAAGATCTGCGGTCATGGTTTCGGCCGACAAGGCCGCTTCAGCGCTCAGCTCGTTCCAAGTACGAAACAACCTTACCGGCTTTAAATTTGAGAGGCCAAGCGAGGATTCAAGGTCTTTCAGCACCTCGTGTGAGATCTCATCGATTGCAGTTCTTTCAGGAGCATTCGGATCTTTTTTCTTTTTCAGGTCCTGAAGTATCTGGATGCTTGAGCGTTTGAAAAGTATCTGTCTTAGATTTTTGACCTGGTTTTCATAGACAAGGGTCCCAAGGGCTGTGTGTTTGTACATCCCGTTGTCCTTGCAGACCAATCCGAGATCTATGAGTTCCCTCAGCCTGACGTAATAGCGCTTTTTTGAGAAATTGTGAGCTGAAAGGACGTCCAGTGATGCATTGATTCCCTCCCCAGCCATGTTGAATATCTCGAGGGAGTCTTTGTTTGCAAGGGCAGAGTGAATTGCCCTCATGTGCTCGTCCGTGGATTGGATATCGGTGTCCGAGATGTCCGCCATAGAATAGACTTGGCAGACTTCGAAAATATAGGAAGTTTCTCCAATCGCGGAGAAAATGAGGTCGTTGGTTACTAATTCGGAAACCATGCATTAATATCAGGTTTTGCACATGATTGTTTCGCGAGCTTGCATTGAACGATTTCAAAGACATCGTGTCCATAGAGGCGCATAGCGAAGCCTACGGAGTCCCGCTGGGGACGATGCGCCAGATTTTGCAGATTAGTGGATTCAACTTTTCACTCGAACCTTCGCTGAGAGGAATCAGTGGGACTCTCCAATGTTTTGATATTGTGGCAAGGAAAGGCAACCAGACAATAGTTATTGATGTGCTTCCTTCGGCAGACAGGAAGAAGAGCGAGATGAAACTGATTAACATGCGTGCAAAGATCTGGGACTGTGCGCCAGATCTAGCAATTGCAATATCTCCAGTTGAGGCAAGCAAAGAGATGAAGGAAATGGCAAAGTTCTACAAGCTTGCGTTGATAGTGGCTATGAACGAGCAGGATCTCGAAGAAAAGTTCGAGCAACTTGTTAATTCTCTCAATTAGTTCATCACGATAATTGAAGGGCGCTCATGGAGAGCGCAATTATTCCTTTTTGAATATAGAATTCAATCTTGTTTCTAGCAGACATCAATCGAACCTGTCAAACCTAGTCAAAGACAAATTCGCCTATTCACAGAATTGTGACCTGAAAAATGAATCTCGCGGCGTTAAGTCGTAACCGCAAAATTCTCTTTGAAAGAGAAATATGCATTTAACTTGGCGGCCTGTAAGACGAACTAATTTAGTTTCAGGTTTGACATTCTCATTTGTATTTTACCAGAATTTTGGAAATAGCTCCATTGCGCTAGACTCATGCTCAACAAAGAATTGGACTAGCCTCTCTTTCTGAAAGTAACCAGCGCAGCAATGGCGGCGACTGCAACTATTAGAGCAGCTATCAATGCAAGGTAAAGTGATTCTAATCCGCCCGAATTAGTCTGTTGGCTTCCTTGCGAACTTGAAGTAGGTGAAGAGGATGTCGATTGAATGAAATGTGCAACTTCTACTATTGGCGACCTGACCGTTATTTGTTGCCTCGAGTTGCTCCCAGAATATGAAACCGATCCCGTACCAGTCCAAGAAACAAACTGATATCCAGTCACAGGGGTGGCGTAGATGTTGATTGTAAAGCTCGAATCGAACCATCCGCTCGCTGGCGCGACTGTTCCCTCGCTTGGAGAATTTGATTCTATCTCAACCATGAACTGTTCGTAGAATGCAGGATCGATTGTGGTGCTCATCGAGAATGTGCCGCTTACACCAGTAGCGTACCACCTCGTGGTAGAATTGGAGCCACCAATAGGATTTGTAATAGACCATAGATTTGCATCGGCCCAGAGAGATCGATTTTGAGTCGTAAGAGCAAGGTATGAGGACGTTCCATTAGCAAAATAATTCAATGTTGGTGAGGTGAAGCCAGATCCAGAGCCTACGACCGAGTACAGTGCACTGACACTGTACTGATGATAGAAATCAATGTTCCTCGTTCCCGACGATGTGGCAGGGATTGTTGAATTCTGGCTTGCCCATCGTTCGTTTGGCTGACCGGGTACAATTGATGTCAAGGTAATTGAACCGGACGCGTCAAACCAGTAAAGGGTCGGAGTCGTCGTTAGCATTGGAGAATACAAAGTGCCAACCTGCATCCCAGAGGCCGTAGGCGCCGATGGCAAGATTCCGCCATCCACGACTGTGTAGGAAAGCTTTTGCACGAACTCGTGATAGTAAATCGGCGAGATTGAAGAACTTGAAGAGACCGTGCCTGAGCTCGTTTGCGTCATCCATCTTTCAGAGTCAGTGATCCCTGAGAGCGGATTCGTGATCGTCCAGGTCGAACCGCTGTCTATCCAAATAGTCGTCGGAGACGTTGTCAAAGTTGGCGCGTACGATTTTCCAAATTGTGTACTTGTGAGAGTCGGGGCAGATGGAAAACCTCCGTCCACTACAGAGAAGCTAGCCGTCGCGTTATACTGATGATAATACTGGAAGACTGTTGTCTGGGCGGAGCCTGCGATTCCATCGACTATCTGATTTGCTTGCCATCTCTCTGCGAATGTAGAACCTGGCAGATTCCGACTCACGTTCCAGCTGCTTCCGTAATCTGCAGTGTAAGTCACTTGCGAAGTTGTGAGATTCGCATAGGTTGAAACTCCATTCTTTACATAACTTAAGGTCGGTGCAGCATAGCCTAATCCTCCCCCATGCACAGAGTAACTGAATGTCAGCGCAGAGACGTCGCCGATGGGTGGCTGCTCCCACACTCCTCGTCCATGTGTTGCTGCCAGCACGTAGTTTGAATGAGTGAATGCAATGTCGAAAATAGCTGCGTTTGGAAGGCCGGTGCCTAGTGTCGACCATGTATTTCCCGCGTCGGAAGAGTAGAAGATTCCGCTATCAGTCCCAACGAATATGTCTCCGCTTGTTGGGTTGATTTTGACAACGTCGATGCTTGCATTCGAAAAGCCAGTCAATGGGAGAGTTTGCAAGGATGCCCCTTCGTTTGTTATTTTGAGCAATCTCGGAGTTGCATAACTCGCAAGGGCGACGTATGCTGTTTGGTAGTTAGTGATGTTGACTGCGATGCTTGAAATTGGAAAGTTTTCTTTAGCAATCGTTGTCCAATCATAGCCTCCGTTGTTGGAGACCATCACGTCACCGACTGTATCACCGAGATAAACTACACTGCTATTCGATGGAGCGACAGCGATTGCTGAAATGAGAGACGTTCCTATCGAACCACTCACGTCAATCCAGCTTGACGCATAGTTTATTGTCTTGTAGACATGAGTTCCTCCAATGTACAATGTACCAGGATTGTTTGGATCCTGCGCTACAGGCGCGTAGAATAGACTGCTGTCACTGAGATTGATGCCAGTAGTAGCAAAGCTCCAATTAGAACCACTATCATTGGACTTTTGCACATAGAGATGTGTGTAGACACAATACATGATGCTCGAATTAGTGCTTTCTATCCCCGTCCAACCCCCGTCCCCTATCGTGAGCTCATTCCAAGTGGACGTTCCAGAATATTGAACACATGCATTATCTTGAGTTCCACCTATCGCCAGGCTGTCCGAGGTTGGAGAGGCTGCAATGGACTGGAATTGAGTTATTCCCAACCCAGAGTTCAAGTCAGTCCAGCTGTTTCCGTAGGTTGTTGAATACCACAGCCCGCCGTCGTTTCCTTCGTAGATTGTTCCTGGAGACGTTGGTGAGATTACTAGGGCATGCTGATCTGGGTGGATCGAAGAGCCCGAAATGTAGCCTCCCAGGTCGGTCCAACTTGAACCGCCGGTATTCGATGAATACAGGTCGACTCCGCCGAAGTAAATATTCCTAGCGTTAGTTGGATCTACCGAAAGGACAAAGTCGTACCAGCATTGCGTCTCTCCCGCTGGCCCGCAAGGAGTAATACCAGGAGGATTTGGCGGCGTTCCTAGAGTTGTTATGACCCCGTTTGACACATTGTATTTGTATATACCAATTAGTCCGCCGCTGTAATTTGCGAACGCCACGAAGATCGTATTCGGAAGATCTCCACTGAGCGCTACAGCGACTCTGCCCTGATTTGTGGCTAAGTTTTCAGAAACTGGTAGTTCGCTCCAGACCGTTCCTCCATCAATAGTTTGCCATACTTCACCAGAATAACCTCCAGCGTACGCAACGCTTTGGTTGTTTGGATCACCAATAAGATCTGCGACCCCGTTTCCTGAAGAGGGCGAGAGAACAAGGTTCCAATTCGCGCCACTGTTTATTGACCTGAAAATTCCGAGACCAGCGGGATTGGGTGACGAAGCGAGACCTCTGCAGCACTCGGCCCAAGTTGTTGAAACAAGAAGATCGCTCGGGTTGGTTGAATTAATCAAAATCCCAGATATTGCACTCCCAGAGAATACGCTACCACCCAGAGTACTCCAAGTGTTTCCGCCGTCAGTCGACTTGAGCAAGCCAGCTCCGTAATAGCTATCACCCGAGTGATTAGGCTCGCCAGTTCCAACATAGAGTGTCTTTCCATCTGAGGAGATCGCTATTGCGCCAATCGCAAGGCTTGGAAAGGAGTCGCCGATGGGAGTCCAAGTTGTGCCCTTATTAGTCGACTTCCATATTCCTCCTTGCGCTCCACCGACGTACACAATCGAGGGATTGGTATTGTTGACCGCTATCGCAGTTATCCTGCCAGAAAACGGAGCTGTGCCCCAAGTGGGTTGATCAAACCCGTTGGAAATTGGCTTTGGACCAATGTCTGTCCAGCTCGAACCAACAACTGGAATCGTGCTTGAGTGAGTCAGTGCACCTGCAATAGTTGATTTCAGATCGGTGGATGTTCCAGCATTCTTTGCGAGGCCTGTTGGATAATTTTGGGCCAATGGGAGATAAAGGAGGTTAGAAATTGTACCAGAATGGAATCCAAAGGAGAGGCCTAAAGGAAGGATGGGAAATACTAGTAGAATGATGATTGGCACAAGTAGTTTGACATTACTACAAGACAGATTGTGTTTGGTAC
>DAIDAB010000052.1 GCA_027310845.1 bacterium
GTGGTAATTGATTTCGCATGCCTTTCAACCCAAGGCTTTCCCGAATGAGAAAGGAAGTTTAGGAATGTCTGCCCGCCGTCAAGCGGGTAGAGAGGAATGGCGTTGAAGAACGCGAGATTGATATTAATGAAAAATATCCAGAAGAGAGTTAGAGCAACAGGATACCAAGCATCGCCGAGCACTGGTGACGTGTAGAGGTTGTGAAGTGTGTTTGAAAACGGCACGACCGTCTCCGCCTGTGGGATTATACCTGGAACTATCAAGTAAAGCGTCGAGGTGCGGACTGAAAAAATCGCACTCGAGTAAGTGTTCTTCACAGATATAAGGTCAGATTGGCTCATCACATTGCCCACACCGATGAACCCAATGCTCTTGTTTGCTGGGCTTTGACCCAGCGTTATCGTGTAATTACTAGCCTGTCCCTGATGTTCTATCGTCAATGTCAAGGATTGGTTGGGTTTAGTGTTTGCCATGAAACTTGAGAGCACCTGTTCTGACTGGACTTGAGTCCCGTTTGCCGCGACTATCAGGTCGCCTGCTGAGAGATGTCCTTGAATGTGCAAAGTGTCAGCCGGGCTTCCTGAAATGATCGACCCGACGTACACCCCATTGTAATTATGAGGGACGAGCCCGCCGACTAGGGCCAGGAGAAGTAGCAGGCAAATCGCTGCAACTATGATGTTGCTCCCTGGACCGCCTGTCATAATCCGGCCAGAGTCCCGAAAGCGAGCCTTTGCAATTTGCTTCTCATCGACCTCAACAAAAGCACCTATAGGGACAAAGAGAAAGAAAATCACGCCTGTAGATTTCACAGGAAGGTGGAATCTTCTCGCGAGCACGCCGTGAGTGCCTTCATGGATTACTACTGCAATTATTATTCCGATCAGACCATAAATCACAGGAATGAACGGATTGATTCCCGGCAGAAGAAGGTAAGATTGGAGCGGAAGCTGCTGGCCAGGAGTGTAACCGCTTGCCGTACACTGGCTTGGCGGAGCCGCTCCAACGAGACAGCGAAATTGTAGGCTGCTTGTCACGAGAATGTAGGTGTTATCAATCATGAGCCAAACCATGAATGCCGCAGCCGCAATTGTGATTGCGATCATTGCCCATCCTAGCGCAGAGAAGATCCTGTATTTTGCCAACCGATCGAGCAAGTACAGGAGCTTCTTCGTCCTGACCATCACAATTCCCCATGAGAAGGTGACAGCCTTCTGCTCCTTCTCGGGTTCGTTTTCAGCTTGGGCGTCAGCAAGGTCCTTCCCAGGCGTGCCCAGAGGATTCTGATCAGAGTCTGCCAAGGCGCGAACGGAGACCAATCGATACAGTAATGGTATTAATGTTAGTGCTCCAGAGTTTGGGTCGGCAGAGTGAAACCGACCTTGGAAAATGCTCGCATTGAGAGAGCGAAGGCAAGTCCCACATGCCGATGCGGTGGAAAGACAGTATATTTCCGCGCGTACAACGGCGAGTCACTCTGCTCAAAATGTTTCAATGATTCGATCTTCGAGAAAACAAAGAAAGCTATCTCAAAATACGATATGCTTCACTATGGCGACAGGGTTGGAGTCGCGGTCTCGGGGGGCAAAGACTCTACTTCCTTATTGTATGTGCTGAGCGAGATCACAAAAGGTCATGGAACAAAACTCTATGCGCTCACAGTTGATGAAGGCATTGATGGCTACCGAGAAGAGGCAGTCAAGAACGCGGAGAGGCTCGCTAAGAAACTCTCGATTCCGATGCTAGTGTCTTCCTACAAGGAGCTGTTCGGATTCACTCTGGATGAGGCACTGCAAGAGAGAAGTGAAAAAGCTATCAAGACTAGCTCGTGCGCGGTCTGCGGGCCGCTCCGAAGGAGATCGATTGACCGAACCGCAGAAAAGCTTGGTGTGAATGTGGTAGCCACTGCTCACAATCTTGACGATGTACTTCAGACTTTCTACATCAACCTCTACTCTGGAGACCTCGAGAGAATAAAGTGGCTCGACCCGAGTTTCAAGTCGGGCGCCGCAAACGAAGAATTCAAGCTTCGACGAATCAAGCCCATGATCGAGATATACGAGCAGGAGCTTGCATTCTTTGCGTACTTGAACAACTTGACTTTTCAGAGCGAATCATGCCCTTACATGAACGAGGGAATCAGGACTGAAATCAGGCTCCACCTGAATGAACTAGAGAGAAAGCATCCAGGGATAAAATATAGCACACTCAAAACCGCCCTTGGGATAGCTTCTAGCGTGGTTTTGGATCCAGACAGATCAAAGAAGATAATGCGCTGCGAGAGTTGCGGCGCTGTATCAACTGGCCCGATATGTTCCGTCTGTCAGACATTGAAAGTTGTAAGTTAGGCGCATGTAGATACTCATCTAGAGCACGAGTCAAACAATCTCGATTTCTATCTGGCGCGCGTCATATTTCTTGTCCGAGTATCTGCTCCTTCCTTGATCAGACTCTTCTATTGATTCTCAGTTGGGATAGATCTGCGAATAAGTATTGAAATGGAATGATTTGACAAGAGTTCCAACCTGCTTATTGGCATCCTTCTCTGCTAATTTCAATTCCTCGCTGTCTAGTGAGTTCTTGAGGTCGTTGTACGAACCATATTCGAAGACCGCCAAGAATTGTGGATTGGATCGCTTTGAGTAGTAGCGCCTGATAGATTTCACACGCGGCATCTTCCCAGAAAACAAGGAAATGTGATGCTCATCGTATCACGTTGAAATCCCGTACCTTGCCAGGCATTACCTCCGCGGAGACTATGAGTAGCGCAGAACTTGGATTTGACATTGGAGACATGCAAATTTAAGAGATACAATTTATCTTTGCGTGCTGTCCGCTCTAAACATGGTTAAAATCCACCGCTTATGGGAGGGAGAATGACAAACTCCTCGATGTCTTTGCATTTCAGACTCTTTAGTCTAGATGAAGGTATTGAGTCGCCATCCACTGCAAAAGCGAGGCTCTTGTTCAGTTTTTCATCCGCTCCGTACACAAAGTTCTTGAATTTCGTTCCGTGATTTGCCGAAAGATTTTGGACCAGATCTTCTAGTGTGGAATCGCCTTCGATTCTGACTTTTTCCACACGCTTGCCGGCAAGCTCGCGAACAATGCCATAGTAGCGCACGGTGACCTCAGCCATTACGATGCAATCCTTCCTCCAAGATCTATGTATATCTCACGGAATTAGTCAATCCTCAACTCATATCTGAATCCCCGCGATAAGCATTCGCTTTTATATCAAAATACGTTGGGTCTCTCGTATTCGAAAATGCCAAAGAGCAATATTGACGTATGCTATTGCACGACTTGTAGGCACGAGAAGGCAAGCGAATGTATTGAAGAGTACAAGTGTAGCTGTTGCATTGAAGAAGACCGGATAAGACTGCAACATCCCGTGGTTCCAGGAGAAGTTGAAGAGGCCAGAGCCGAAGAAGAAGAGGAAGCAGACAAGGAATACTTCTCCGAAGCAGATCCAGACGTAATGTAAAGAAGACACCCATAGTTCAATTGAGAAAAATTGTATGCGCCAAAGCTTTCCTTCTCAGAACAGAGGTTAGAGGCAGAACAACGCATATACGTAGTATTAAGTGTCGGAATTTCCTGATTATCCCTGAATGTTCTCCAATCCGACAATTCTCGAACTAAATGAAAAATTCAGACCTGTCTGGGCTCTCGCAAGCTCGGGATCTCTACTTGATTGGGACCTGGAAGTCAACATGCCCGAGGCGGCTTCAACATCCCGAGGGGTGACAATGTCTCAACTCACTCTCTTGAGGCAGAAACATTTCAGCGAATTATACCCCCTTCTTGAGAAGGCGGAGAGGATCACCGACCTCAACGATTATGAAAACGGATTGGTCAGGGTTCTCCAGAGATCGAGGAAATATTTCACGAAGATACCTCCCAGCCTTCTCGAAGAAGAGCAAAGAACTTCAGTTGAGGCAACAGTCGTTTGGCGGCAAGCAAGGTCGAAATCTGATTTCAAGTTGTTCAAGCCATATTTCGAAAAGGTCGTAGCCCTGAAAATCCAGATAGCAGAGAAGTTGGGCTTTGAAAAGCATCCTTACAACGCTTTGCTCGATCTGGGAGAGGAAGGAATAACTGTCGACGACCTCGACTTGACCTTCTCTAGGCTCATCCCTGGCCTCAAGAAAATTCTCAGAAAAGTAATGGCAGAGTCGAGGTTCCCTCCAAATCATCCGCTCGAGGATGTGAAATATGATGTTGAATCGATGGATCGAGTAAACAGGAAGGTTATCGAGCTCCTCGAAATGCCCAAAGACAGATTCAGAATGGATGTCTCGACGCATCCATTCACGTCAAACACTTCGAGGGACGACGTGCGCATCACAACTCGATACGAAGGAGTCGACTTTCGTAACACAATGTATTCTACAATTCATGAGTCTGGTCACGCTATCTACGAGCTACAAATCGACGAAGCGATGGATTACACCCAGCTCGCTAACGGCGCATCAATGGGGTTCCACGAATCCCAGTCGAGGTTCTGGGAGAACATTATCGGGAGAAGCAGGGAATTCGCAATATTGATCAGGCCTGCTCTCAAGGAGAATCTCAGCTTCGTCTCACCTTACGATGAAGAGGAGCTTTACAAGTACTTCAACCTCGTGAGGCCTGGACTGATCAGAGTCGACGCAGACGAACTTACTTACAACTTTCACATCGCTCTCCGTTACGAGCTTGAAAAGAAACTGATCGGAGGTAAATTGGCAGTTTCCGAGCTACCTTCAATCTGGAACGATATGATGGACGAATACTTTGGTATCAGACCAAAGAACGACGCCGAGGGTGTCCTGCAGGATATTCACTGGACGGCGAGTTTCGGATATTTCCCGAGTTACTCACTTGGCAATGTCATCTCAGGGATGATATGGAACAAAATGCGAAAGGACCTGAATCTCGCCGAGCTGACGCTAAAGGGCGAATTTGGACCGATCAAAGAGTGGCTCTATGACAAGATACACCATTGGGGTTCAACATATGCACCAAAGGACCTTTCTCGAAGATCGCTTGGTGAGGGGTACAATCCTGACTATTTACTTGAGTATCTCGAACAGAAATTCTCTGGCTAAAGCAGGCCAAGTAAGCGTAACCATCATAACCTTCTGTGTCCTTGGAACAATAAGGACGCAGTATGACTTCGACTCCAAAGATGGTTGACATCTCCGAAAAACCAGCCTTAAGACGGGAAGCCGTTGCAGAGGGAACGATCCACCTAAAAGAATCCACCATGCGACTCATCGAGTCAGCGAAAATCGAGAAGGGCGACCCGATTCAAATAGCGACGGTGGGCGCAATCCAGGCGGTAAAGTCCACACCCAATTCGCTTATGATGTGTCATCCTATTCCCATTGAAGGCAGTTACGTGGATTTCTCAAAGGGTAAGGACTGGATAAGGACGCGTGTCACAGTGCTAGCCTACAGCAAAACGGGCGTCGAGATGGAGGCACTAAATGCAGTTTCAAACGCACTGTTGAACATCTGGGACGTAGTGAAAAAATATGAAAAGGATTCTTCTGGCCAGTATCCAGAAACAATGATAAGTGATATCCGCGTAGTGAAGAAGACCAAAGGAGGTTCATAGTAGGTTGGCAAGAAGTCGGCACGAAGTGTCTCACGCAGCCGAAAACCACAAGTTAAACTCTCCGAGAAGGTTGCGCATTGCCCTGGTTACAGTGAGTTCGAGCAGGTTCAGAGATCCGACGATCAGGGACGATTCCGGAGAAACAGCTCTTGCCATATGTAAAAAGGCGGGACAGGACGCGCTCTTGGAAATAGTCGATGACGACAAGCAGATGATACGGCTTCACGTGCTGCGCGCCCTATTCGAAGAGGACGCCGACGCAGTGATCTTGATTGGTGGGACCGGACTCGCGCCGAGAGATGTCACGATCGAGGCAATATCTCCTTTGCTTGACAAGAAGCTTGAAGGGTTCGGAGAGATTCTTAGAAAGCTGAGTTACGACTCCATTGGTAGTCCGGCACTCATGTCGCGCACCGTCGCGGGACTCGTTGACAATAAACCAGTCTTCTGCCTTCCTGGTTCTCCTCAGGCAACTAAACTTGGAGTCGAGATGGCTTTGAAAGAACTGCCCCATGCAGTGTTTATTGCGAACAGCAAACCCTGATCTCGATGTATCAGGCAATTATTCGACAACTCAAGGATCACTGGATGAGAAATGCCACGCAGAAACCTGCCACGGAAGAAGCCCAAGCTTGTAACAGGCGTATATCCCAAGAGCATCGTCGACTTTGTGAAGATATACTCCGAATTCATCGCGAATTTTGGCCCCAACACTGGCTCTGCCACGAGCTTTCTTGGGGTCTCGCGTAGAGAGAGCGCCGATGGGAAGAAATCAATCAGAGCACTTGTGATGGAGTCATATGAAAGGCACGCGAACAGAATCCTCAAGCAGATCTGTGACGAAGTCAAGAGGAAATATGGTCTGAACGAGATCACCATCATTCACGCCTTGGGGAGTTTCAAGCCAGGCGAAGCAGTCGTATTCGTTGGAGTTTCATCTCCTAGGCGGGAACAATCCTTCAAGGCCTTGCGAGAAGCGGTTGAGAGGTACAAGAAAGAACCCGCTTTGTTCAAGCAGGAAATCTATACCGATCGAACGCGCGCGTGGATTGAATAATGGCTTTTTGGCCGCTCGACTTGCATTCTCAATGAATCCTGGTTCCAGACAATAATGGTGGAAGGCATAAGAACCTCGAGTGATTAGATCTTACAATAACCTTGCAGTTCGGCTCCGATGACCTAGCGAAGTACACTTTCCTCCCGCAGGCGGGGGACTTTATCAGACTGCAGGGCGTTTCAATTTCGGACCTTGCAAACCAAGACTACATCAAAGTGATCCAAAGAGCAGAGGAGAGAGTACTCCAGGCCATCAAGGACAGCAAAAATGTTTCCTCTAGAATAGATGAGCGCGTGGTCGAGATCCTCTCATTTCCCGTTGCCCTAATGCTTGTAAAGTCAACGAAACTCGATCATTTGATGGGACGCTACGCACTTGCAGAGGCGATTAGAGTTGAGACGCTTCTTAAGCAGGAGAAAAATCCCAAAGTCATCGAGGAGCTGTTCAGATCTTCGCTCGGGTTAGAACTAGAGCATAGTCTTCAGGGCACGCTTCCAGAGTTCAGGATTCCGATATCAGAATACGTGAAGAGATCTGTCCAGTTCCACAGAGACGAATGGAAGCTCGTCAACAAGGTTGCCGGTGGCGGCAGGGTGTTTCTCGCTCAGGACGACCTGATTAGACTGATACGAGAAGAAATAAGGTCCATGATACTGCAGCGTCTAAAAGACATCAAGGTTCCGAAGCTTCCCGAAAATTTGGAGCAGGTAGTCAAAAGGTTAATTGCGATTGCTCCCCCTCCGCCCAGAAGCGCGTACACCATAATCAACGTGAGACCTGAAGATTATCCGCCTTGCGTGAGGCATTCTCTTGACATGCTCGAAAAGGGCGAGAATGTTCCCCACTACGGCAGGTTCCTCATGGCCACGTATCTCCTGAGCGTTGGAAAGACTGTGGACGATATTGTTGCACTCTTTCCAAAAGCTCCCGACTTCAAGCAATCTGTGACAAGGTATCAGGTGGAGCATCTCGCAGGACTCAAAGGCGGGCGCACTCGATACAGGGTCCCATCCTGTTCCACTCTTGCAACAAACAACTTTTGCTTCAGGGATCCCGTCAAATGCAACGTAATAACGAGTCCTCTGCAGTATCCCTCGAAAATATCTCCAATTGGAATGCGAGTATCAGGTAAAGAAGAAACAAGGAGGGGCCCGGCTTCAACCAAGGCAAGTCCAGAGCCAAAGGAAAGGAGAAAGAAGAGAGGTTGGATGAAAACTCAACGCTGATCTTAAAGCGCTATTTCAAGGAATACTACTTCCACTACGGCGAAAGAATCAAAGCTCCCTCCGAGATTGCCTCAAGAGAATTTGGATATTTTCCCTTTGGAGGCGCGATGATCAGGCATATCTCCTTCAAAGACATTGGCACGTTTAGGGCGGCTCTCGTTAGGGAAGCACCAGCTGGCGCTTATTGCTCGAATTCTTTATACAATGACCCCACGGCGGAGATGCACCTGAAAGGTTGGAAGAGCGCCGAGCTGATCTTCGATATTGATGCCGACGGGTTGAAGCTTCCTTGCAAGAAAGTGCATGACGTGTGGCTTTGCAAGGGCGGCGGGAAGAAAGAATTCGGATTGCGTCCAGAGACATGCCCGAACTGCAAGGGCAATAGGATACTTGAACTTACGTGGGCTTGTCCCGACTGTCTCGAAGGGACGAAAAAAGAAACAATGAAACTGCTTGAATTTCTCGAATTTGATTTCGGCATCTCTTCCTCGCAGGTGAGGGTATATTTCTCTGGAAACGCAGGATACCACATCAGCGTGGAGAAAAGCCAATACGAAACTCTAGATTCTCACGGAAGAGCGGAGATTGCAGATTATCTGACTGGTCGTGGCATAATGCCGAATTTCTTCAACTCGACAAGGCTTTTGCCAAACGATCCCGGATGGAGAGGACGCGTCGCCAGATTCATTCGAGATCTTCCTGAAGTGAACACTCTTTTCAAGTCAACCACGTTTGAAAAAAGGCTCAGCGAATTGATAAGCGACTTTTCAAAGAAGCAAGTCGAGAATTTCATGACCAGGGCGGTCTCAGAGAACTCCGTCAAGATAGACGCGATGGTCACGACGGACATTCACAGAATATTCAGGATGCCGGAGACGCTAAACAACAAAACAGGTTTAGTCAAGCGAGAGTGTAGCGACAACCTGAACTCGTTTGACCCGACCACTGATGCAATTGCAATCAAAGATGACTCCAAGGCAGAGGTCATGGTTGACATAGTTCCCAAAATTGAGATAGGTGGTTCCTCGTACGGGCCTTTCAGGTCTGAAACTATTGAACTTCCACTCTATGTCGGCGTCTACATAGTCTCAAGGGGCGCGGGAAAGTTTGTTATCACGGGGCAAAACAGCGCTCTGGTGCAAAAGGAAGCTCAGCAGAAGGTGAGGAGTGATAATTGATCGAAACTGCCGCGGACAAGCTCCACAGACTGCTCGCCGACGAGAACGCCTCCAAGGAACTTCTCAAGATACCTCCCAACACGTACAAGGAAATCGCCGCGCATATCAAGAGTATAAGAGCTGAAAGTTCGGAGGGGGACAGGAGCCTTTCTTCTGAGTTGAGTTTTGCTGAAAGAAAGATCCTCTTTGACATCGCAAAGCGCCTTATCGCGTTGAGGATCTCAAAATTCAACAGAGATCCCGACGCGGATGTTTCTAACTTGACAATGGAGGAGAAATACATCGTCGAGCCTCTAACTCAATCAAGGAAGCGCTCTGATCGAATAGGCGAGAGCATATTCAACGGGCAGACACTGGAATTGGAACACCTATCATCCGCAGTGAAGCAAAAATATGTGTACGTCCGATTTCTCCAGCCATACGCAGCAATAACTGGCTCAGACATGGCGACCTATGGCCCATTTGAGCCGGAAGATGTTGCAATAGTTCCAGTTGATAACGCAAAGCTCCTAGTAAAGAATGGAATTGTGGCACGAAGCTGGATCGAACCAGAAGAGCGATAACACTCGCATGCCTATCTTAACAGCGCTCTAATATCCCACGGCAGCGCCATCTCCTCTCGGATCGGCTGCACCGTAAAGCGCTCCATTCTTGAAGAAGATCGCCTGCGCGTGGCCTGTCAGTGAGGAATACTTTTCGATCTTTTCCAAAGATAAATTGGCGTCAATGCCGCCAGAGATGCTTCCTGCAAGTTCTTCTTCCATCTGCAGGCTGGTCGGAGTCTCGTATATCGTCCCAGGAACTGCCCATCTAGGTGCGTCAATAACAGACTGGAGATCCATCCCAAGGTCAAGTAATTTCGTCATAAGCTGAACATGAATCTGCGGCTGGATATCTCCGCCCATTGAGCCGAGAGCGAACAGAGTCTTGCCGTCTTTCTCGCCAATCGAAGCGCAAAGCGTGTGGAATGTCCTTTTTCCTGGAAGAAGAGAATTATGGTGGGTACGATCGAGAGTAAAGTAGACACCCCTATTGTGAAGAACGATCCCCGTACCCTTAGGAACAAGCCCAGAGCCAAAGCCCATGTAGTTGCTTTGTATCATGGAGACGCAGTTTCCTTCAGCGTCACCAACAGCAAAATAAGTTGTGTCTCCATGATCTCCTGCACTTGGATGCGATTCTTTGATTTCTAAACTGGAATGCAAAATGTTCTCAGCGTATTTCTTTGACGTGAAATCTTGGGGCAGCTTATGGAACTCTGGATCGCCGATCTTCCTAGATCGCTCCGAATTCACCTTTCTATACGTGTCAAGCATCACTTTCATCATTGCCTTCGGCTTATCTGAGAGTTTTTTCACATCGAAATGCTCCAACATGTTGAGCCATAGGAGAACCGATGCGGCCTGGCTGTTCGGAGCGCTCTCGTATACATCAATGCCGCGATAATCAGTTTTGAGAGGCTCGTTCCAAGTCGAACTATGGCTTGCAAAATCTTCCAGAGCCAGAATTCCTCCCTGCTCCTCTATTCCCTTCACTATTCTCAACGCAAGGTCTCCCTTGTAGAAGCCTTCAGGTCCCTCTTCCTCTATCTTGCGTAAAGTCAGGGCTAGATCCCTCTGCTTCAGGACCTCACCAGAGTCCGGTGGTTCCCCGTTTGGGAGAAAGATCCTCGCGAATTCCACGTATCTTCCCAACAGAGGCTTTGAAACTTTGATTGACTGTACGTACTTTCTAGTCAGCGGCAAGCCAGATTCTGCATAATAAATCGCTGGCTGTAGAAGTTCATCTAGTTCCATACTTCCGTATTTTTCCAGGAGTTCCCCCCACGCATGCACAATGCCCGGGACTGTCAGTGCAGAAAGAGGGCCGCGCTTTGGTATCTCATTCTCTCCTTTGCCCTTGTAGAAATCTATAGTTGCATTTTTTCCAGCACGCCCGCTTCCATTTAGGCCGACGACCCTGAAGCCTCCGAGTTTAATCAGTGCGAAAAGATCTCCACCCAGTCCGCAGAGATTATTCTGTACGACGCAGAGCATCGCGCTTGTGGCTATTGCTGCATCGATGAC
>DAIDAB010000053.1 GCA_027310845.1 bacterium
ATGATTGGGATACGGTCCCTCCCTCTCCTTTTGTTAGGGGCCGTCACTTGCCTTTTTCTTTGCTGGAGCAAATTGCTAGAGTTTTTCATTTACATATTACCACTAAAATCAACGAGTTCTCTTAGGATTACCGCGCTTCAATAAATCAGTGATCCTATCAAAAAGGACCTATTGATTTGGAAAACATCATCGGATTAAACTCCGTCATTCCCTGAGTTTTGACATCGAAAGCTTCAAGGGCATCGCTTGAAACAAGAGGTCTGAGAGTCTAGGCATGGAGATCAACTACTGAGAGTGCGATTGTACCCCTAGGAATGTAGAAATAGCACCTTCCCAGCCGAGTGCCCTAATTACTCAATGGATAGGTACTGTTGCTGGGATACTACCCATTCCCGATAGAGCGAAGATTTAAGAGCAAAATTGTCCTATTCCACAAGCGGCCAAGTTCATCTTTCGCTTTCAGCAAGAATGCACTAGTATTTTGTTGCAGACAATGAGGTCGAATTGACTCTTACAGAACAGAACGAAATAACTCTCAGAGAGCAAGATGGCGTTCTGAGAGAGAGCCTGTTGAATTCTAGGATTATGGTGTTCAGCTGTTCGGCTTATAGATCAATGTGCGATGAGCTTTACGAACAGTTTCAAAGTGGCGCAAGCGTCATCCTTTACAGGATGGGCAAAGGGTTTGCAAGGAAACTCTCCGCTGCAATACCAAAGCTTGGTGGAACAAAGCAAAGCGCTATTGATGGATTCGTTCAGCTCGCGAAGATGGCAGGCTGGGGAGACATTCACTGCCGTATCCTTGATGAAACAAGCGCAGAATGCGTAGTGCATCGCTCTCCTTTCGTCCTTCATCGCACCGACATTGGTCGCACGTCATGCTATTTTCTCTCTGGCGTACTTGCTTCAATCGCTACAGACATTTACAAGAAGAAGTTCGATGCCCAGGAAGTTGAGTGCCTAGCCGATGGTTCGAACAACTGCAGATTCAAGATTCATGAGGCTACGGAACCGTCGAGCGCAATTCACAAATTGAAGCTTTAGCATCTGCAATATGCTGCCTATAGCATATTTGACTCCTAGGAACAGTTAAAATCAAACACGCCGCCGTAAAGCGGGGACGAAGCGCTTGAGAGTTAGGGCTGGATCTGAGCCGATTCCTTCTTACAGCAAGATTAGCTCTGACATACATCTTCTTGGCAACACTCTAGGCCACATTATCGTTGAGCAGGAGGGGAAGAGAATCTTCGAACTGGAGGAGACCCTCAGGTCGCTTACAAAGCGCGCAAGGAACGAGGCACCAAAGAAGCGAAAAAAGACTAAAGCAAAGATCATCGAACTGGTCAATAATCTATCTTACGAAGAATGTCTGACGATGATACACTGCTTTTCGATCTATTTTCAACTTGTGAATGTTGCAGAAGACCACCATAGAGTTCGAGTCCTTCGAGAGTGGGCTACAGGCTCCTCGAGGAAGAGGAGGGCCAGTGCCGAGAGAGTCCCAGAGTCGGTATACGATCTTGTGTTTACGTTGAAAGAACAAGGATTCAAACTTGAAGAAACGACAGATTTCTTCTCAAACCTTAGAATCGAGCTTGTTTTCACTGCACATCCAAATGAAGCAAGAAGAAGAACGGTGCTAGAAAAAGGAGCTCAAATGATGAAGCTGCTCTTCCAGCTCGATAACACGTACAATGACTCGTTTGAAAAGAGAACAATCATTGACGAGATTAGGGCTTGCATAACTACGCTGTGGCAAACTGATGAGGTGAGAAACGACGACCTCACTGTCATGGACGAGGTCAAGAACGGTTTGTACTATATGCAAAACATTGTATTCCCGCTTGTTCCACTCATGTATCAGAGGATCAGAGATGCCCTTTCTCTGGCATATGGAGAAGAGGGAAGAAAAGCAGGTATCCCATCGTGCGTTTTCTTTGGTTCTTGGCGCGGTTCTGACAGAGACGGTAACTCAAACGTCACTCCAGAGATGACGGTTAACACAGTCAAGATGTTGCGCGAAGCGGTAATCAGGCTCTATGACAAGAAGCTTTTCGAGCTTGTAGACAATCTTTCTCAGGCAACTCATATTACAACATTTTCCCATGAATTGCTTTCCTCGATCGAGGAGGACAAGAAGCGCCGCCCTGATGTCTGGCAGAATATCAGGGCATCAAACGAGTTCGAGCCTTACAGGAGCAAGATAACTTTCATCCACAATAAGCTACTTTCTGTCTTGGATGGTGGCGCAGTTGCATATCGGAATTCTGACGAATTTCTTTCTGACCTTCAATTGATAGAAAAGAGCCTACTCACGAATCGCAGTGAGATGGTAACTCGCACTTTCGTTGAACCCTTGATACATCAGGTTGAAACTTTCGGTTTCGAATTTTCCACACTCGATGTGAGACAACACAGCGCGAAGATAGAATCTCTCGTTTTTGCAATATTGAGGCATGCAGGGATAACCGACGCATACAACGCGATGAAAGAAAGGGAAAAGGTAGCATTGCTTACAGACCTAATCCTCGGGCGGACACGCGCAGAGATTCCACAGGTTTGGGTGGATGAAGAGGCGCTTGCCCAGTACCATGTGTTCCAAATGATCCGCAACGTTCACGCGAAGTACTCTAAGAATGCTATCAAGACATACATCGTGAGCATGTGCCATGAAGAAAGCGACCTGCTAGAAGTCCTATATGCGATGAAACTCGCGGGTTTGTACAACGACCTGCATTCAGATCTTGATATTGTCCCTTTGTTTGAGACCATAGAAGATTTGCGAAATTGCGCTGGAATCATGGAGCGCATTTCGAATAACGCAGCTTACCGAAAACACCTGCAACTCAGAGGTACCTCGCAAGAAATCATGCTAGGCTACTCTGACAGTACTAAAGATGGAGGATATCTCACTTCGAGATGGGAACTCTACAAAGCGGAATTAGCTTTGAGCAAACTCTACGGAGAGCTGGGCATTTCGGCAAAGTTCTTCCACGGGAGAGGTGGCACAATCAGCAGAGGAGGAGAGCCAACCATCGATGCGATTAGAAGCGAACCTCTTGAGGCGTACTCTGGTAAAATCAAAATCACTGAGCAAGGAGAGGTCATCCCGCAGAACTACTCGACCATCGAAATCGGAATTAGGCACATTGAACAGATTCTCTTTGGAATGTGCCTCTCGATGCTAGACAAGAGAGAAGCATCTGATTCTAGTAAACGAGACATCGATCCCAAGTGGTTTGAGTACATGGAAGAGATATCAGAGGCAAACAAATCGAAATATCACGAGTTCATCTTCGAGACTAAAGCATTCAGAGATTATTTCCAAAAGGCAACGCCTATCAGAGAGATTGCGAGGATGAGACTTGGCTCAAGACCTATCTCTCGGGGCGGGACAATGGAGATTGAAGATGTTCGCGCGATCCCATGGGTGTTTAGCTGGACGCAGAACAGGCATCTGCTCACTGGGTGGTACCCGATTGGTTACGCCCTTGACGCATTACTGAGAAAGCACACGAGAAAGGAGGGAATCGCTATTTTGCAGCGCATGTACGATGGATGGCTTTTCTTCAAAACCGTTATCGACAACACGCAGATGGTTCTTGCAAAAACGGATCTCATGATAGCTGAGCTCTATTCAGAGTTGGAAGAAAATGAGGAAAAGAGGTATCTTGTGTTTGCCGAATTCAAGAGGCAGTACGAGCTTGCCTCAGAAATGGTACTTGAAGCAAGCGGGCAAAAGTTCTTGCTTGAGAAAAACAGACTACTCAGGTTCTCCATTGAGGTAAGGAATCCATACATTGATCCGATGAACTATCTACAGATTAGACTGCTCAGAGAAAGAAGATCTCTTGAAAATCAGGGAAAGCAAAGAGGCCAGTTTGAAATTGTTGACACTGGTATCCTCTTGAGCATTGTTGGAATATCTTCAGGAATGAGAAACACAGGATAGCGCAAGCCAGAAATCTGGGCATGAATTCATCTGGGAATTCTTAAATGAGGTACTCCGCATGCTTGTCATGCCTACTCGCCGAGGTAGCTCAGCCTGGGAGAGCACCCGAAAGATATTCTTGGTGAAGCTGAAGACCGGGCTGTCGTGAGTTCAAGTCTCACCCTCGGCACTCTTCTAATGATTTCACTATCTCCACAGTTGTGAACCCTTCCTCAACTTTGGGTGGTTCCAATTTTCTGTGGAAACTTCGCACAGCAGGTTCAGGTACTCACCCAGGAAATTCTCTCTTTCTGTTCCTTTCTAGAGCTATTTCCAAAGGCGTATCGATGAATATCGCTATTATCGGAACACAGTACTTCTTTGCATATTCGATCCATTTTCTCCTAGACTTATTTGTCACATTTGTGTTGTCTATTACGACATTTTCGCTGTTTTCCAACGCCTTGGTCAAGGCATCATCTTGTCTCTTGAGGGTCTTGAGTGTGTCAAGATTGATCCGTATGTGGGTTGAGAATCGAGCCGTCGCGAGTGTTGATTTGCCCGCCCCCGGAATGCCGACAAGGACAACAATCTCGTTCAAGGTGTGATTTTGGCTCTTGCCGCGTGGCTCGCGAATTGTCTCCCCACTGCTGCTTTTATAGGTCTCAACTGTCAAGTTTCTGGGCATTGAAGAACCGTATCAAGGAAAGACTCTATTCAGGAGAGACTTGCTTTGGAACTTGGATCACAATCGGCAATCCAGATGTTGTTGACATTCTAAAGCACATTGGCTTCGACTGGTTTGTTTTCGACATGGAGCACTCATATCTCTCGATTGAAACCGTGAAGACAATGGCCCAGGTATTGGGCACCGAGGGACCAGCACCATTGGTCAGAATAGGACAAGCGGATCAACTGCTTGTCAAGCGCGCGCTGGACATCGGAAGCCAGGGGTTGGTGGTACCTTGGGTCAACTCGCCAGAGGAAGCTGAAAAAGTAGTCAAGTATTCCATGTATCCACCTGCGGGTATTCGCGGAGCGGGTCCGGGCCGAGCTTCGCAATATGGAATGAATCTATCCGAATATCTGAGGGAGGCAAATCAAGAGCTTCTGCTTGCTGTCCAGATAGAGACAACCGAGGCTCTCTCAAGAGTTGATGAAATTGTCGGCACCAAAGGTATCGACATCGGTTTCGTTGGTCCTACTGACCTCACTGTCTCTCTAGGACTGATTGATGATCGCTCAAACCCGAAAGTCATCGAAGCCATGCAACGCGTTATAAAATCATGCAACAATCTCGGCAAGATTCCTGGGACATTAGCTGTTTCTGTCGAAGAGGCAAGGAAATTCGTCAAGTTGGGTTTCAGATTCGTGGCACTCGCATCCGACTCTAGATTCCTGAGTTATGGCGCGAAGGAGTACATTAAGGTAAAAAGCTAGTCGTTGCTTTGGAAGCTCTACGCAAGGTGTGCAAGTCCGTTAGCATACGCCTTTGCTATTTTTGACTCTGCTCTGCGCATGATTTCGCTCAAAGTAGAAGGCTTGATCGATAGCTCTCTCGCAAGCTCGGTTAATCCCTTTTTCCGCGGAAAGTCAAAGTAACCCAGCTTAATTGCCGCGAGAAGAATCTCATTTTGGCGAGTCGTTAGAACCTCCTCCCGAAAAGCATTTTCAATCCTCCTGACATCTGCGTTAGCGCCACGAAATTTGAGCATGTCCATCACCTTTGCCATATCGTCAGAATCCTTGACAAGCAGGTTCCAGTCTAAAGCTCCATCCACGTATTGAGAATTGTAAGGACATGAAACACAGAATGAGTTAGAATTCTTTGCAACATCACAGAAAAGAGGAGATTCCAGGATCAGCATGACCAGGGTCTTCGAGGCAGTGCTTTTTGCGAAGTATACTCGCTTGATCTCCTTGCTTGACTTGAGCTCAGATATCAGATTGTGGATGGATTCTCCTTCTATCTCGACGAGAAGGCTCATCTCTCGCGACTTGGAATGCTTGCAGTCAATTACGCTCACCTTGCAACCGTGTCTCTGTGCAAGATCTTGAAAGAAATTGACTCCTTTGATCGTGATTGATACTTGCTTTAGCACGCTTTCGAAACCTAACCAGTTAGGGATCTGGTTGCTATTAAACCAAGACGCTGATTATCATTCTTGATAATGAGCCTCGGGCGAGTCACACGCGAATCATGGGCCTATATTCATTCTTTGGAGGTTTCACTTTTTCCCGTACCACTTAGGGGAATCCGATATACGATCTCTCCCCTATGGCTCTGTCATGACTCATCCGTTAAAGAATCACACACTCTTCTACGGACTTGCGGGATTGGCGCTATTTCTTGTGGCGTTGCCTACGCGCTCCTCTTTCGCATTTACGCAGAGCGAACTTGTCAGTGGTGGATCAATTTGGCTCGAGACTACGATTGCTGTGGCGTTAGTTTTCGTAAGCGCGATGGCATTCTCGCTACAAATTGCAAGAGGATACTTCATCAGGGTTCTGAACAAATTCACCCTTAGGCTTGGGGCGGACATCTGGTGGCTTGCATACGTCTTAATTAGAGATGGCCTAATTTTCATGTCATTTATCATGGGGCTCCTGGTATTCCTCCCAGGGACATTTCTGGACTATCCTATGGCAGTGCCATTCATGCCTCTCTCTATCGTCTTCTTTGGAGCTGCATTAGTCACAAAGCTATACGTTGACGCAGACGACAACAGAACAGCCTTCAGGATTGTAACAATGCTTGTCTTCGTTGGAACAATGCTTTGGATTATTGGCACAATATTCGTGACCGAGACTCCACTCGTGCTTTCGACTCTGCCCCCTGGAGTAAGTGCCACAAGTGGTATTTGGTACACGATGTACTCCACGTTCTCTTCGACAAACAATCTGTCTCTAGCAATGACTTCATTCCAGGCCTGCTTTGGAATCCTCGGCGTGATCGCGATTTTCGGACTCGTGCACCCTATACTCCACTCAAGGCTACCAGGAAAGAAGAAGGTGGTAAGTGCAACCGTGTCCCAGCCGATTGGATCTCCGGCCATCCCCTCGACGCGCGCGGCAATACCAGAAGTCAAGGGTAGAGTACTCCCGACTGGTCCTTCGGGAACATCTTCTAACTTGGAGTCAAGAATGGATCTTGGTCTTGCAGATCCGAAGAACAAGCCAAACTATATCGCATGAGAGGCTAGATTCGAAATGACGCTCTTCAGGTTCGTGGTCGATGAGACTAGATGCATGAACTGTGGGGCATGCATGGATCTGTGCCCTCCAACGTGCATCGAGTTTACAAGACCATATGATACGCGCTTCTACGGAAGTCTCTACGGTGAGCCTGTTGACGAATTCACAGAGGGCGAGCCCAAACTCTGGATGATGGAAAAACCATACGTTCCATTTCAGGAGCGCTGCACAGGGTGCCAAGTCTGCGTGAGAGAGTGCCCAACGAATGCCATAATCGTGGAGCGCGATCTTGAAAAGCCTTCTTCTCTAAGACCGAAACCTGTGATTCTGAAGACTGAGGGAAAGGTCGACGAAGACACTTGGCATCCGCTTTCAGAATACACTAGGGAGTATCTCAAACGCCCAGTCAGGAGCCCATGGTCGAACCTCGCAGATTGGAAACCAATGATTAAGCCAAGGAGAGTTGGAGAAACTTGGAGAACGATGGAAGAGGAAAGCAGGTAGCGGAAATTCAGGACTTGATTCCCAGCGACAGGGATATCGAGAGAAAGCTTGAAGCCGAGCTATCAATATTTGCAGACACTATTGATTCTCCTAGGGTCCTTCTCATCCTGAGGAACGCGGCCCTCACGCTCCTTGAGGTTCATGGTAGCATCGGATTGGAAAGGATGTTCCTTCTCGTGGCTGACTCCGAATATCGTGCGGGCATCGTAGATCACCTCGTCACAGAAACTCCCAAGTATTGGGATGATACTTGGAATGCAGCTTGGGCAAAGGACAGCGAACCGCTCTATTCAAAGCGCCAGCAGGCAATTGCGCGGCGAATAAGTCTCATAACGTTCTGGATAAAGGAATGGAGCGAGCTCCCGAAGCATGAAGTAGAACACACATCGAAAGCTTTGCAGGCACTTGCGAGGTAGGCAGCCAAGTCTGGCGGAATCGCTTGCAACGAGTTTCGAGAAGAGAGAGCCTCCTGAGAGGACTTACCCTCAGATGTGGAATGACTGATTGTCCTCTAGGAGCTTTCAAGGTGATCATAAAGGCGTGCAGCGGTAAGGGAGAATGTGCTTCTGTATGCCTTGTCAATGTCTTCGAAACCAATTCAAAGGGCGAATGCATCGTCACCAACAGTGAGCTATGTTTTGGATGCACAGCTTGTCTAGCCCAATGTACAGAGCATGTTGTTATTGTTCCTAATGATTCGAAAGAAGAAATAACTGTCGACGAGCTGCTCATGTGAGCTTGCTAGCGCCTAACAGGTTAGGGTCATCGAATAAACAAGAGGAATTTCACAGCACGCCAACAAAGGATGGTGCGATATGATAGCAAGTGGAGCCGAAGAGGCCGCCATACTAAAACTCTCCATGCAGACACTCAAAGAGCACTATGGACTTAATCCAGGAAAACATGCAAAGACTGTGCGTGGAATCGGATACCAACTGGGAGTTGAGCTTGCCAACGATCTTCGTTCCGGAGATGTTAGGTCACTCGTCTCCGAACTTGCTGAATATTGGCTCAAGAATGAGATCGGCGAGATGAGCTGGGAAGATGAGAAGCAGGGCCTTCTCGCAGTGAACTTTTGCTCGGATTGTCTTGGAAGATCCTACGGTGCTGGATATACACTCTGCCCGTTCAAGGAAGGGCTTCTCGAAGCGGTGTTCGACTCAAAACTAGGGAGAAAGTACAAGGTCACGGAGATAGAGTGCTGTGGAACGCAAGATGCAGGATGCCTATTTAGGATAGACTATAGCCCTGGATGAATTTCTCGGGCGCCCAAAGATGTACGGCCTAAGTAAATGGGCCTATTTTCTACCGGGGATCTCCGAGATTGCGTACATGCCGAAGGAGCTGTGACTGGAAAGATAATCTCTCCCTCAAATCGTTCATCGGTTCCCAATACTACTAGCAGGCGCGCCAGATTTCTCTTCTTCGCCTTTGCCTCTTAGCGTGCCTTCTCGGCGAACTCCTGATCTCTATGTTCTGTGTATACATCGTTTCGAATCACATCTGAGGTTTGACTCTGCTTCCCAAGTCTATCCTAATCTATCTCTCAGTGTTGCGTAATCATCTCTGAGGGCCCATCAAGAACTAGCATCACGACGGAACTCACTTCTCAAAATGTGGTTTTGGAACAGAGTCTCGTCAAGTTCTATCCTCATCCTCTCGCTCCAAAAGGCCGCGAATTGTTCCTCGATTCTCTGCACCTCATTGAAAGGATCCGTCTTTGCGAAAATGGTACTTCTTATTGTTGAATAGGATTACTGCAAGTTAACAACTGTTCGAAATATGTTCGTTTCTTCGCAAAGCTGGCGAGCAATTTGGTAATAATTCAAATAATCCCCTCGGCTCTAGCGCGTACGACTCTAGGCACCTGATCCTCAGGAAATAAGGGAAAGCCGAGTTTGAAGTCAGCCATCAGATATGACCCAAGAATCGAACAAGCAGTCGAGAGTACACCCGGATGTGTTACTTTTCATAGTCGCTGGGGTGCTTTATCTGTTGGGCGTATGGTTTCACATACCTTACGGCGGTGGGCACATCTACAGTGACATCGTCTCGGTATTCCAAAACAGGCTCGACAACAGCTATTTTTCAATTCAGAACCTGCCATTTGTTAACACATTTGTTGAGTACCCGCCAATCACGAGCTACTTCATGTACTCGATGGGGGCACTTGCGAAACTCGTTCCACTCTCGCTGCCGCCAAATCTGATGGGGGATTACTATCGTTACACAACCGTATTCTTAGTGATTCCGACGTTTCTATTGATCTCCGAGTTGTTCAAGATTTGCGACATTCTGGGAATCAAGAGAAAAAACCGGCGAACTCTTCTCTACTATGTCGCAACTCCTTCTTTCATATTCATGCTACTACTTAACTGGTACATAATCGGGGTGTACTTTGCAACTTATGGGCTAAGGAAATTTTTGCAGGGTTCGCGCTGGACAAGCGGGATGCTGTTTGGTCTTTCCGCTGGGGCAAACCTAGTCACTGCAGCTCCTGCCTTTGGACTTTTTTTGAGCGCATATACTTGGAAAGAGAGAATCAATTTCGCAATCGCAGGAGGTGCAACCTTCCTTGCTCTCAATCTGCCGTTCATCATACTGAATCCAGGAATGTGGGCTTCGTTTTGGACATATCACGAAAACTGGTATATTGAAGGATCTTGGATGCTTACGTTTCTCAACAACCTTTCGTCGTTAAGGCATCTCATTTTCCCATTGCTTTTCACAATTCTAGCGCTTGCAGTGGTCGAAAAATCACCTGATCTAAAGAAAAGAGCCCTGACTCAAAGAGACAAGGCACATTTGGCTGTACAACTATCTTGGTTTCTCACTTTCGCCTTCCTTTTTTCCACTTATGTCTTCACGCCTCAGATGAATCTCATACTCCTGCCGTTTTTCGTGATTGCCCCAATTGTGAAACGGTATTGGGAGTTCCTTGCCTTTGACATCGTGAACTCTCTTGTAATAGTCTACGGCTTTTCTCAGCCGCTTCTGATATTCGGAATCACATTGAACCCGGTTCACTTTGGAGCTGTGTGGCAGTCGCAAGTGCAAGCCCTTGCAGTGATCAGGTCTTTCTGGGTGGGCAAATTTTTGCTCTATGACGGGTTCGTCAAGATGAGAAAGTTTCCCGAGAGAGAACTCGATACAAAGGAAATGATTCTGCCTAGCAGTTGACCACCTTCTTAGCTGATCAATCTTCCTTCAGAAGAACTCTGGAAAAAGGAATGGGTCGGAAGGAAAATTTCCCCCATCTTATTGCTTGTTGAGTTTCGAGGGCCTTTCGGAGATTTCTCTGATCTTGCCGCCGTATTCTTTGAGCTTTGAAGTGTCTGATCTTGCGAGATCTTCAAAGTACGAAACTTAGCTCGTCATCTCAGCAAGCATGTTTTCTACAGAGTAGGGCCCTTGTCCGAAAGGAACTCCAAATCCCCAGTCCGACTCTTCCTTTCCCTTCCCTCTGATC
>DAIDAB010000054.1:0-6001 GCA_027310845.1 bacterium
CGAGTTCGGCTTCCCCCCAGTTAAGATCACGCACAGGATAGAACCCCCGGTAGGTTCAGGCTTTGGAACAAGTGGTGCCGGTGCCGTTGGGACGGTGATTGCCCTTTCCGATTTGTTCGATCTGCATCTTACCCTTGCGCAAGCTTCGGCCTTTGCACATTGCGCCGAGGTGGAAAGCGTCACCGAGCTCGGCACTGTAATTTCAATAATTTCCGGAAGCGGCGCGATGGGTCTAGTGGTAGAACCAGGCTCATACTCGGTCGGCAGAGTTGATGCCCTTCTCGCGGATCACAACGAATACACTCTCGTGTGCGCATGGTTTGGTCCTATCGAGAAATCCACTGTCCTACAAAGCCATGGGAAACGTCAAAAAGTGAACGAGTATGGAAGAGCGACATTGGACGCGGTATTGAGCGAACGCACACCGGAGTCTCTCCTTAATCACTCACGGCAGTTTGCCGAGCTTACCGGAATCGCAACCCCCGATCTTCTGAAGCTCGCGGACAAAGCAAAGCGATTGGGAGCCGTAGGAGCAACTCAGAACATGATTGGGAATGCTATCCACTGCCTTGTTCCCAAGAAGACCAAGAAAAAGTTTCTCCAATCATTTAGAGAATTTGTACCAAGGAAGAATTTCTTTGAAACAGAACTTTGCCACAGCGGACCTAAATTTCTTGACTGATCAGCTCTCGACTCAAGGCCACAAGATTTAACATTGCGAATCTTTGTTGGGAGGCCAAAGTTCTTGCTACTCCCAGCGGTAAAGTCACTCCCTTGCCTAGGGAGTATAAGGAACCCACGGGAGAGTTTTTGGAGGCCTGTCTAGAGCCATTGGTTTATCTAAAGAAGATCGAGACGCGTGGCTTCAAATCCATGGGAGCAAAGGTCCTCAGCACTCCTGTAGAGAAAGGGTTCGTCGCCATCACAGGACCGAACGGCTCAGGTAAGAGCAATCTTCTTGACGCCATCTTGTTTGCTTTGGGTGAGAACAGTGCAAAGACTCTCAGGGCCCCTAACCTTCAAGCTCTCATATACGATGGTGCAGTCGAAGAGCAGAAACCTTCATCCACAAAGGTCAGCCTCCAGTTTGACAACTCCGACCGCAGGATACCCCTTGACGCCGATTCTGTGACGATCACGAGAGAATTGAAGCAAACCGGAGAAAGTACCTATTCGCTCAACGGAAAGCATATTCAACGTAACAACCTGTCAGAACTGCTCGAAATGGCGCTAATTGCGTCAAGAGGGCTCAACATTGTCCTCCAAGGCATGATTACGAGGGTCTCAGAGCTAGTTCCAGATGAGAAGCGAAAGCTCATCGAGCAAATGGTTGGTATTGCCCAGTTTGACGAAAAAAAGCAGCAGGCCATGACCCAACTCAAGGAGGCGGACGTGAAGCTTGAAGTCGCAATGGCGAAGATCGGCGAGATACGCGATCGGGTCCAGCTCCTGGAGCAGCAACGCAACGACCAGTTGCGATTGAAACAACTAGAAGATCAGATCAGATGGCTGCGAGCAGCCGCGGCATCAACGAAACTGAACACAGTAAGAAGAATGGTTCAGCAGAAGAAGGAGGCGGCCGCTGAGCATGCGGCAAAAATTTCTCAGCTCCAGTCACGCCTTTCAGAGATAGCACAAGCAGCGGAGCAGCTTGAATCTGAGAGGAGCATTTTGATAAAATCCGCGATGGACAGCGGAACCGCAAAGATCGAGGCCGAATTAGGCGCTGTTGCAAATGATCTTAACGCTCTAAAGAAGGAAAGGCAAAATGCGACTGAGTATCTTGACAAAATGCGACAAGTTTCGCCCTACATCTCCAAGATGTTCGAAGACCAAAAGGCGCGAATATCTCAGGCGGAGTTCCAAATCAACTCACTGCAGGAGAAATTGAGAGAAGCCGAGCGAAAGAAGCAAGAACTCGAAAATGCCCAAAGGGAACTTAATGCAGAGCGAACTGGCTTTGAGGCTGAACTCAATTCTGCGAGAAACGAAATAGGACTTGTAAGGAAAGAGAAAGAACTCGAGGACGAAAAGCTCCAGTCCGCGAAAGATCGGTTCAACCTGCTACTCTC
The DNA here is from genome assembly GCA_027310845.1 of bacterium. Classification (GTDB taxonomy): domain Archaea; phylum Thermoproteota; class Nitrososphaeria; order Nitrososphaerales; family CADDZS01; genus JASHOD01. The sequence goes on from DAIDAB010000054.1 coordinate 2,073, forward strand.
GGAGCAGAGGAGTGCCCAAGATAGGCTTTTCTCCGTTCAGGAAAAGATGAAGTTCTACGAGGAGAACCTCTCTGAGGCATCAAAGAGCATTCACGAACTTGAGTCGATTCTACTTTCGCAGCGAGGCGAGCTGAGTCAGATTCAAGATACGAGAACAAGGCTTGAGCAATTGAGGAAACGCGTGGAGCAGCAGCTCGACATCGCTGCGCTCATCCTTGAAAAGACGCAAAATGCAGTCACGAAATACGATTCAGACCTCTCAGCGATTGAGAATGTTGCAGCCGAAGAAATCGCGCTGACTAGACTGGAAAGCTTGGGCGAGTCAAGCGCAATAAGAGGGTACCGCGGTCCCTTGAGGTCGCTTATCAACTATGAAGAAAAGTACTCTCATGCAATCGCCGCACTCGGTCGAGACTGGTTGAATGCAGTCGTTGTCGACGATGTGGAGTCTCTGATCAAGGTCGCGGAAGCAGCTCGGAAACTCAAGATCTCAAGGCTCACAACCATACCAATCAGCGAAGTTGGCGCTTTCGACGAAGAAAGCCCCACGCCGGCTATCGACGGCGTCGTGTCCTCGGTCACAGAGGTCATCTCATGCGATGCAAAAGTAAGGAGAATACTCAACTTTCTATTTGGTGATTCAATCATTGTCGACTCACCGCGCAACGCTTTCGTAGTAGCTCGAGCAGGTTTTAGAGCAGTTACACTCCAAGGAGATGTCTTCGAACCGGAGATACTTGCATTCGAGACTGGGTATTCCAAACGCTACGCGAGAATCAACGAAATACTGGGAAAGCAAGAAAGCTACGAAGGAATCAAGAAGACGCTCGGTGCGCTACGATCTATAATTGATAATAGAAGAGAGTCTCTCTCGAAGCTCTTACTGAAATCAGAGGGTTTTATCGAGGACGAGCAAGGTCGAAACATTGGCATCTCAAAGGTCGAGGCAAAGATCGACAGTTCGAAACAGTATTTGGCGAAATACGCAGATCTTTCCGAGTCTCTCAAAGTCAAGCAAAAGGCAGTCGAGGAAGATATCTCAAGAATGGGAAACGCCATAGATGTGGCAAAGAAGAATCTCGAAGAGCAAGCGCTTGTGTGCGAGCGCCTTTCTAAGAAAATCGCAAGCATGGATCTGAGCGCCTTTGAAGCCAAGAACTCAGAGATTACCAGAAAAAAGATGGATCTTGAATCAAGATTCGATGACGTAATGTCGGAGATCAGAGATATTACAACCGACATTACACGTGTGAAGGGGGATCTTGAGAACAACCAGAAACCAGGGCTGGAGAGGCTGAACCAGCAGGTCACTGAAACAGAAAGTACAGTTGCAACGAAGTCGAAGTTTCTCACAGAGACCGAGCCGAGATTTCGCGAGCTTGAGGCGAAATTTGCAGATCTCAAAGCAGAAGAGGATCGGACTCTTGAAAAGGCAAATAGGTTTCAACCTATGCTTGATGCCATCGACTACAAGCTCAAGGGAATGAAGACCGAAGAAGATGCCACCCGCAAGGGGATCTCCTCCGCAGAGAGGGAGCAGATTGGATCAAGCCTTGACTTGGACAGGTTGAACGAAAGCGAGCGCACATTATTAGGGCAGCTTGGTCTATTTGGGTACAGCGAGCCAATAGAAGCTTTCGAGGGCGCGGAAGACCTTCTAAGGGAGCTTAACGCCGAATTTGACAGCCTGCGGAACAACGTAAATCTTCTCGCTGACAGGAACTATCGGGAGATATTTGAGAACTACAAGTACTCATCAGTCAGAAAGAATGACCTCGAAAAGGAAAGAAATGCCATTGTCACTTTCATCGAGACCATCGAGGCAGAGAAACGAAAGGTCTTCATGGAAGCCTTTGAGCGAATAGACAAGGAACTGAGAGTGATTTTCTCAAAGGTCACAAGCGGCTCAGCATGGCTCGAAATTGAGAACCCCGATTCGATTTTCGATAGCGGAATATTCCTCATGGCTCAGTTCCCTGGAAAGCTGCCGAGAGATTCGAGCTCGGTGAGCGGAGGAGAAAAGACAATCTCAGCACTTTCATTTATCCTCGCAATACAGGCGGTCTTCCCGTCTCCTTTCTACGTGTTTGACGAAGTGGACGCGCATCTTGACAGCAACTATTCCGGAAAACTCGCAGAGATACTCGCAGAGCGCTCAAGTTTCTCACAGATCATTATCGTGAGCCTCAAGGACACCGTCGTCTCAAAGGCAAATTCGGTTATCGGAGTCTACATGTCTCAGGGCAGCTCCAAGATCATCCGCTACAGGACTGGAATGGAGGTCGAGCTCCGCACTGAGTAGCGATAGCCCAACCTTGGATGAATTCACCGAGAGAAAGCGCGAACTTTCAAGGCCTCCTCTCAACCTCTTGCTAAATCCCGAAGGGAACAGGATCAGCAAGCCATGGGAAGTGGATCTTGAAAGACTGCTTACAATGTTCCTCGATCTAATCGCAAAGAGTGAGTTTCTCGACCTCAGGCTGTGTGGGTCGGCTGCATTATCCTCAGCCCTAATTTATAGGCTCAAGGTGGAGACACTTTTCTTGCTCGACAAGATCAAAGAGGCAAGGATGTCCCGCTCAGAGTTCGCAGGGGATGTACCCCTACTGCTTGAAATGCCATTTAGACAGGAAATCTACTCAACCTCTGTTGAAGATCTCATCTCGACACTTGAAACGATACTCGAGGACATTATCCGGGGAAAGAGAAAGCAGAATGAGAGGCAAAATCTCATTCTGGAACCCGTAATAACATTCGAGCCTGACAAATTCCTGAACAAGATCTCAGAGCTCGTCAATGAATTCCGGATCAATGTGCTTGGCGTCATCAGGGAGAAAGGCACGTTTCTGTTTTCCGATTTTTCGGCTGGGAAGGACGCGCTTGAAAAAGCGCAGTTCTTCATTTTTTTTCTATTCCTTGCTATGGAAGGTACTGTTCTTCTAGATCAAACGCCTAATGATGACATACTTATTTCCGGAGTTCCAGTAACTACTGTATGATCTGTGAACATTTAGGCAGGAATTTCGTAATTTGACATCTACTCCTCAGGAACAGGTTGAGGGTATTGAAGAGGCGCTGGTAAGCTTATCGAAGGAGGCACAGGCGCGAATCGAGGTTGCACTCTACGCATCTGGGAGACCGATGAGTCTGGATGAGCTCTCAAAAGCGGCAAGGATAACATCAAAGCGCAGACTGGCGGAGCTGTTGAAAGACCTTTCAAGGAAGATCAACACGACCTTCTCCGCTATAGAATTGAAGGAGGTTGAAGGGCCTCTCTACTCACTCCAGCTAAAGCCTGAATTCAATTCGGTTGCGAAAAGGTTTGCGACAAAGCCTCTCCTCTCAACCGCTACGCTCAGAACTCTTTCGTTCATTGTGTACTTGCAGCCAGTCAGCACCCTGGAACTTGTCCAACGAAGAGGTTCGCAAGTTTATTCTCATCTTAAGGATCTACTAGAGATAGGATTCGTCCAAGCAGAGAAACGAGGGCGTAGCAGGGTGTTCAATACAACGTCGAATTTTGCAGACTATTTTGGATTGAGCCGCGACCCCGAGCAGCAAAGGAAACAGGTCGCAAAGCAGGGCTTGGTTCAAAAGGCCCAGCAGGTTGAGACAGCGATCCAAGCCTCACCGCAGCCTGCCTGATCTTCGAACACGATCACCCAATTGATCTCTTCAGATGGATGATAACTATCAGAGTGCTATGGTACGACTATTACTGGTATGGAAGAGTTCTCAAGCACCCTCCTCGCGACGCTACCAAGAGATCTGATGCGCCCGAGACCGTGAAGGCCTGTCAATCCAACAACTATCACACTTGCGTTTTCTTGCTTCGCAGTCTCAAGAATGGATTGGGCAGGATTGCCAGATCCAACGATGCTTTTGAAAGGAATCCCAGTCACCTCGATCATCCTTGAAAATTTCTCCGC
>DAIDAB010000054.1:6011-10886 GCA_027310845.1 bacterium
GCATAAGCGTCGGGGTTATTTTCTGCTCTCGAGTACGCAGCTACCGACTCAGGTTCGCCTGGAAGTTTCACGACGCTGAGGAGGACTATGCCTGTTGACAATTGTTTAGCTAGATTGCATGCATAATCGACAACCTTCTCGGAATGTTTTGAACCATCTACGGCCACCAAGACCTGTTGCATTGTTTCCGCCAAATGGTGAATTTGTCATTTCCTATATTTGAAGGGAGAGGGCGATCTTCAAACTTGAGAGTCATGGGTAGATAGTTCGGGGAGCAGGGTGCAAGAAACTCACTTTCCCAATCTTACAAATCGTGCACCCATCCAGACGACACACAGACGAGTTTTTTTCGTTCGCGTTGGGGATGATTGTTGTGATTCCAACTATAGGCATTTGTGTTATTGCCTTATGCTTCGAGGCCCTTTCTTGAGCTCATTACTTGGAATAGCGTAAGAAACGAGGGGATGACTGACCGAAGCCATTACTGGATTCACTGATTTTGAAAGATGACTTTGGAATACTATCACCAAATTGCGTATCAGGTACAGAGGTCCCAATTACCTCGAAAGGATTTATTAATCGATTCAAATTCTAGAACAAGTTACGCACAGATCGATTGTGATTAGAATTGGTCAAACCCATTGAAAATTTGAGAAAGAGGAAGCTCACCGGTGGAAGCAGGAAAAGATTGAGGAGCAGGAGAGCACATGAGAAGGACGGTTATGCCGCAGAAACTATTCTCGGAGCAACCGAGAACTACAAGAGAAGGATGCGAGGAGGAGATCTTAAGGATTCCCTCAGGGCAGCGGAATTTGTAAACATTCGCGACAACGCGTCAGGAACCACAAAGAAGGTGAAGATAACGAAGGTCCTGAGAAATCCTGCAAACCGTGACTATGAGAGACGTGGAGTCATCACGAGAGGTGCCCTAATCGACACTGAACTGGGTAACGCCAAGGTCACTTCAAGGCCCGCTCAAGATGGCGTTATCAACGCCATCTTACTTGCAAAGTGATTCTATCACAAGCCAAATTCAACCCGATCTGATCGCGGATTGAAGGATTACAAGCGCCAAGTTCTTTGGCTCGATTACTTCAACTCCTCGCTTTCACGGGAGAAAGGAAGACGCATTCCACTCGACAGAGCTGTCAAAGACCCGAAGCTTGAAGAACTCATCGAAGCTGCTAAGAGGTTAGGGTACAGTCCCGAGCCCGAGACGGTCAAACACCCAAAGAGAATGTGGTCTCCAAGCGGATACGTGAGCATCGAGAAAAGAGCTCAGATCAAGAAAGGCGCGGCAATCTCTGAAGTTGCAAAGATGCTATCGACGGTCAGAGGCGAGAAAGCTGCAGCTAGCGCACAACCCACAAAAGGATCGCAAAAGCAAAAAACCCAGAAACATTAGTATGAAGGAAGAAGAGCTGGGTTTTCGGGATCTTGTTGCGAGTTAAGCAACTTCAGAAGTCTGTAGTGCTTTATGATTCGCAATGCAAGGTCTGCAGGAGATTCCGAAGAATCATCGAATTCCTCGACACTCGCCACCAGTTGAACTTTGCAGATCTCTCGGAGGCGGTCAGATTCAAAGTCGACGTGCCAGAGGACTTATTGCACAGGTCGTTTCATATTCTCAACTCAGACGGTAGGATCGAAAGTGGATCACGTGCGATTCCACGACTGATTGGGCTCAGCCCTGTCGGCTCAATTGCGTCGAGAACGATGCTCAAGATCCCAATAATTATTAGGTTGACAGGTTTTGCGTACGATGTCCTCTTGCGTCTGCACTTCTCTCGAAAGTGCGAAATGTCAAAAGTCACTGATTCTTCTCGCAAGTTTCAAAGATAGATCCTGAGTCTGTGCGCCGGATTCACACCGCAAAAGTAACCGAACTGCGGATAGATTATTGATTAGAATGGAGGTTAGAGGAGACTATCCTGCGCGGCCCCGGCTTGCAGAAGAGTCAGTGGTTGAAATCTCTAGGGCCACAAAGCAATTTGATTCGATTAATGCCCTCTGTGGAATAGATCTTAAGGTTAGATCTGGCGAAGTCTACGGTCTTCTTGGTCCAAACGGTGCGGGAAAGAGCACGCTGATCAAGATCATAGCAGGCATTGTGCAGCCGACTTCCGGCTCAGTCCGAGTCTTGGGTCTTGATCCTTCGGTAAATCCAATCGAAGTTAAATCTGCAATAGGCTACGTTCCCGAAAGCAATGTGCTTTATGATTCTCTTAGTCCAAGAGATTTCTTCGAGTTTGTAGCCTCTATAAGAGGCATAGATCGCACATCTGCTAACGAAAAAGTCGCAAAGCTTGCAGAGGCGTTCGGCCTCGAGCAGTATTACGATTCGCCCATCGCAACACTTTCCATGGGAACCAAACAGAAGATATCAATAGTCGCCGCATTCATGCACAGCCCCAAACTTCTCCTTCTTGACGAGCCTCTGAACGGTTTGGATTCTCGCAGCAGCAGGATAGTCAAGGACCTAATCTCACTTCATGCGCAGCGGAATGGAGGCGCAGTTCTCTTCTCCACTCACATCATGGAGATCGCTGAAAGGATCTGCGGCAGAATTGGAATCATCTATCAGGGTAAACTCGTGGCGGAGGGCACTCTTGACGAGCTTAGGAGCAAGGCGAGCGCACTTTACACACCCCGAGCAAATGTAAGCAATGAAGGTGTCGCAACTCTCGAAGAGGTCTTTCTCAAGCTCACAAATGAGGAAGAAGAGATCGCGGAGACAGTCAGAACACTGCGAGAAGCATTCCCAGTCCGTCAACCATTGGTGTAGCCGCCAGGGGAGAATTTGAGATTACGTCAGGCCTGGAAGCTGAGCCGCATTCCATACGTCGAGGTAGCATACCGTTCAGTACAGGCTAGCAGAGGCTCCAGCCAAGGACTTGGAACCCAAGGCATGAATCTCAACAGGCTCTTCACGATGATTATGAGGAGTGCAAAGATCAGCAAGGGAGCATTTGCGGTCTTTGGTACAATAGGGGCTGCGATTCCCTTCCTTGATTTTGTCGTGACGCCTGGGCCAGAGTCCCTTGTAAGTGCAATATCTCTGAGCCTTGCAATTAGTCTGGCATACATCGTGTTTTACTCCCTTCAGATACTACCTTCGTTTTCAAACTCAGAGCCATTCTCTCTTCTTTCGGCACTCCCTTTAAGCGAAAGAGACTTTTCCATTGTTGCACTGTTTTCCTTCATTCGAACTTTCGATTATCTTGCGGCTGGCTCCGGCATGATTCAGGTTCTTGCCGTCTGGCTCTTAACGCGCTCGGCAATACCAACCGCTCTAATGATAGTTGCCGTACTGCTCAATGTGATATTTGCTGCAGCCGCAGCGCTTTGGTTTTCGGGCATCTTCTATAGAAACGTAGCGCGTGGGGGAAGATCCAAGAGAGCTTCACTAGGCCGGTTGCTTTTCTTAGTCACATGGGGGTTTGGTGCGCTGAGCATTGGCTTCCTCTTCGATCTGATAAGCTACATCTTGCCCTATATCAATAGCATAGTCGGTTCTAATGCATACCAGCCGGGAATGTTCATCTTGATCTTTCATCCCTTTCCTATCAGCCTTGTAATCGCAAATGTCGTCTATCCATCTCTACTTTCTCTCTCAGCGCCCGCAAGTAGCGGTTTCTTGTCAGCATCTTTTCTCATAGCGATTCTAGCTTATGCTGCATCCGTGAGCTATGTCCCGCTTGCATTTCTTGTCGGGAGAAGGACATTCCATCTTGTATCAAAGATCGCTCGTGGAAAGGACATCAAAGTGGTGCGCCGATCTGCCAAGGATCTTGCTCTGAAGATCAGGGGTTCACTCATCGCACACATGGTCAAGGACATTCGCCTTGCATCGAAGAATCCATCTATCGCGCTCTTGTACGCACTTCCATTCTTCGTGGTCTTTGTTCTTGCCATAGTCACGTCACAATTTGCTATAATGCATGCATCCGCGATGATTGTAAGCACCGTTGTTGGCTGTTCTTTCAGTGTGATGATTTGCTCGACTTTATTGAGCACGGAAGACGTCGGACTAGAGTATACCTTGTCGCTGCCCATAAAGACAGAGAAACTCGTCAACTCAAAGGCGCTCCTTGCGACATTGACTTTCGCCCCCGTTCCTTTAGCTCTACTTGCGATAGGATTCTCGAGAGAACTTGCCTCTGCATATCTTCTTCTCATCCCCTTCGTTGAGCTTCCTGCGATGTATGCCGCGTGCGTGGCAGAGGTCTCTTTCTACATGGGGAATCTCGGAGGACTTGGCGCCACACCTGGCCAGTCAAAAGGTTTCAGTCCAATGGCTGGTGGAGACCTAAAGCGGCTCGTGAAATCGCTTGCGCTCTCCGTCACGTTGCTCATAATACCGATTGCAGGATATGCAATTGCATTCTTTGAAACTTCAAGCCATCTTCTGGCAATCGGAGTGATGCTCGTTCTGTCAATTTCTGAACTGTTGTTTGTTACACAGATCACTGGGAGAGTGAGGATTCTGACACCTATTATGACGAGCCGCTTGACTATTAAACAAGAGTAATGTCATCAGATATGTTGCTTGAACAAAAAAATCATCGGGCAAATTGGTCAATCATTGCACTGATTGCAATACACTTACTTATCGCAAATTCGATTGACAATCATTTGTATTCGGAATAAATCCATCTGTAAATTCGCACGCAGTATCATTTATTTCGCGCACTCTATTTGAACGTTGACGATGTAAGCATGACTCGAATAAGCCATTTGCTTGAGTTGAACTTTCACTTATTTCTTTGTGGGCTCTATAGATTAAGGGCATTCCGGCGCGCCGGTGAAACACGAAGATAGCTTTTTCATATAATATCCTGAGGAGCAAAACAAGAATTATAATGAAACCTATTC
>DAIDAB010000055.1:0-5242 GCA_027310845.1 bacterium
TCATCATACCACCCAGGAATGAGGATCTCATCTCCCTTCTTCAAAGTATTCAAGGCGCCAACGAGTCTCCAAGCTGGATTCTCGACTATTGCGCCGAGTGAGGAGTGAGCATCTCGCTTTGCAACTTTTGAAGTAAGCTGTACATAGAGGATTCCTTTGACTCCGAGGACTACCTGAGGGCGCTCCTTTGGATCAACCCCGCCGAATTCCCAAATGACAGCATCGGCCTTGAAAATACCTGGGTACTTTTTTAGATATTCATGAAGGTGAATGCTTCCCACTTCTTCTTCTCCTTCGAAGAGAAATTTGAAATTACACGGGACATCATTCCAAGTCTTCAGGAATGCTTCAGTGAGTTTAAGGCGGCCGACGAGTTCTCCTTTGTCATCTGACACGCCTCGCCCATACATCTTGCCTTCTTTCTACTCCTTATCTCTCCACTGACTACGGGGCTACCTTTCCCAATATAATGGATCTTTGGACTTGCTCCGAGTTCTTCTAAAAGCTTCACAACAAGCTTAGAGCACTCTTGGATTCCCTCACCGGTTGCTGCGACGCTGGGCTGGCTGACCAGCTTACTCAGCATTTCGATTGCACTTTCTTTGTCAGAATCGATATATTCGAAAACCTGTTTCATTGACATAGGGAGACTTGAGCTAGAGCTGAATCAATGCAAGAATAAGAGGATTTGTGAGAGAGCTTGAATGTGATTTCATAGGCCTTCAGACAAAATCAATGCAAGGCGCCTCACACAAAAGGGCCATCCTAATCAAGATTCATCAAAGCGTTTCATTGACCTTGGCGCTGAAATAGCTCCTAAGCTGTCTCAAGGCGGTTGGGAGGTTGGAAGGATCGATATAAGAGATGCCTGAAGACTCTTTGATCTCCCTGATCATGGCCTTCTCGATCGAGCTCACACCAGCGCCGAATATCGATCGTATGGTGTCGACGAATTGCTCCGGATAAAGGTAGATTTCGTTTCTTGAAACGCCGCTCATTTTCTCAAATTTCCAGAAAACAACTGACTTGACCCCAGCTCCATATACATCCAATGCCTGACCTATGCAACCAAGATAGAGACGAATAAGTTCCTCCTTGATTGTGTTTTGCTTTGGTAGACTGGACAACTCTATCGCCATGCAATTTGAGCCAGCGATCTATAGAGTTGCTCTAAACATTATGCGTAGCAGATGACGTTTCAGTCGTCTCATTCACATGCCAGACGTTGAAATGCGCCCTCAGGCCTATGAGAAGAAATAGACTGCCAAGTATATCAAAGACGATTCCTGCGTTGATTGCCAGGGTTGAGTATTCCGGCACAACCGCCATGAATAGATAGGAGATCTGAGCTATTACAAGGAATAGCGCAGCAATTGTGATATAGCGCCAGCCTCGCTCCAAAGATCCTCTTTTGAAAGATCCAACCAACCTTACGGCGTAGAATCCAATGCCAAGAATTAGAAAGAACCCAATTAGATCTAGAGTCACGCCGATGTAGTCTACCATTTCATTCACGACGAGGAATTCCACCACAATTAGGGTATCCAGAGTCTAAATCCCTTGTGTAACTTTAGAATCAAAACTCGGTGAATCTTGCCGTTTTGGAAAGGTACAATTCAATCTCTCGAGGGATACGGCAACTTGTTTTTCATAGTTTTTCGCTCCAAATTTCGGTCTCATTTGTGATTAAGGAAAATGAACCTATATGCAAGGAAGCAATCATTTTGTGTTCTGGTGGAACTTACGACCAATCAAGACGGATTGGAAGCTATCTTGGGCTGCGTCGACCGAGCTCTCGATGAATTTGGAAAGAATTTTAGGCGACTTGCCTACTGGAGATTGAGTTACATCTATCATCAGAGTAGAAGCGAAATACTTGCAAATCCCAGAATATTCAAAGCATGTCTTGAGGGGACTTTTGGAAATGGAGCAAAGATCCTCGAAAGGGAAATTGTGAGCGAAATCGGGCTCTATTGCAACCTCTCTTTGACAGATCAGTTTGATATTGTTCAGGCGATAGAATTAGCAAAGAGCCAGGTCTTGCTGGCCTAGCACGACGATTGCTATTACCTATCTTACAGATGCCCAGATTACGAATGAACAAAGCCCTATCGCAATCAGGCTGAGAAGCATGTCTAAGGGATCCCGGAAGTCTGTGATTATCTTATCAATCGAGACAATTACAAACACAAGAGAAGCAACTGCCGCTGCTCTTGATTTGAATGGTTTCACCAAGATAATTATCGAGAGCAGTCCAACAAAGACGGCACCTGCCCCCACAAGATAATCCAGAGGGACAAATCTCCATTTAGAGAAAAAGTGCTTCCAGAGTTTCATTAATCCATCAACGATGGAAACCAAAGAAACAGGAAGTAGAAGATACCTAAACTTTCCAAATCTTGATTTTGGATTTGCATCTGTTTTGAGTTCTGATTTCACTTTGCTCTCCTGCTCTTCGCTGACGAGAAAATAGGATTGTGCATTCCTAGGCAATAACCTTTGTTACCTTGTTAGAAGGACAGAACGGATTTAGTGAGCGAACACAAAAGTATGGTTCACAAAGGACACAAACCTTGGAAAGATTTCTTGCTCTTTTCAGAGCAAGATTCTGCTGTTAGCTTCTTTTAACCGCTTGCTAGACACGCAATTCAAAAGTAGGGATGAATGAGGTTTTCAGCAGTCGAACTACAGGTGCTCTGCTGCAGCTTGCCTCACTCAAATCAAGGTATCTTGGTATCGGCGTGACTCATCTTTATCCAACTATCTGAGTTATCTGCTTCACGAGCTCGCCTTCGACATGGCGCGTCCACAGCATTTCAGGAATATCGACAGCCAAGAAGAGCTCCGTAAGTAACAGGGTTTCCACCGCTGCGACGGCAAGATTCTGGATGAACTTTCCTATCCCGATGTGGATCGTAAAGTCATTTGACTCTCCCGCGATTATTATTGTAAAAGCTCTGTCGGCTGCAATTATGTCGCGCAAGATTCCAGCCTTTTGTGCCTGAATGATTAGTCCGAGTGGCGCGGTTGTGTTCTGTGTTTTGTATCCCTCTGCCTGCAGCTGTTGAACTATTTGGCTAGAGAGCTGATTCAGATCTCTGTTCTTTCCCTGAAAGTGCAATGTTTTCTCAGAAACCAATTGACAAAATCACTTCTTCCTCTTTGCGTACAATGCCACATAGTTATGCCTTCTGAAGAAGTTGTTTTCTACTACAGGGTGCACGGGATTTCCTAAAATGAGAATCATATGGTGCCTGAGGTCAATTCCTATAGAAAGCTCTTCTACTGGTTTATCTTGCCACAGTTAGCTTTGAGCATGTCATAGGATATGATCTCCACTTCGGGTTCATGTAGCTTCTTGGCTCATTCTTTTTCTTCCACCAGTTTTGCGTTTAGCTCATTGTTTGGATGTTCACACTTTAGTAGTATCCACATCGTCATCGGCATTCATCTCGGCATCTGTATCTGAAGAACCAGCCGATTGTTGCTGGTTTCCGGATTGCGGAGTGTACTTCTTTAGCTTCTTACTGAGAAACTGGTTTAGATCTTCGCCGAGTTCTTTGTTCATCGGGTTTCCAGGAATTACTAGAGGACCTCGTCGTCCCGCTACCGAGAGCAATATCCTTGGCCTCCTTCCAATTGAATAATCGTAAATCGCCATGTCTGAGTATGGAATCTCAGAATCGCCACCGATAATCTTGTGGATCCGAAGCAAACCATCGTAGAACTCGTACTTTCTAGGAGTGAATAGAACAGGCAGAATCGCGACCAGAATGAAAACTGCGAGCAGGACTATGGAGAAGGGATCGAAATTTGTAATCGTAGTGAAAGAGGAGATGAAAACAAGATAGATTATCGCCGGAGCGATCGATGCAAGCAATGACCTTGAGACCACGAAAAGCGGAGAGCCAGTGAAAGTTGTTGACGATTGTGGTATTCCAAATGTATCAGAAGCGGAAGGTGGTGGAAAGATGTTGCTATTCGAAGGTGGTTGTTGCTCCTTCTCCTGCGCAGAGGGGAAATAGCTGCTGCTACTGGAAGTCTTAACTCCAGGGTTGCTTAGATTTTCAAAGAGATAACCACAATACTTACACGACTGCGCGTTTTGGTCATTCATAGTTCCGCACATCGGGCATTTCTTGGAAGCCATAACCCTATTTCAACTCATTCAAGTTCGAACTGGGTGTCTCTTATTCTTGTGGATGGCGATATTGGTGAGCTATTTTTGTGACTAGACATTACGAAATTTCAAACTCGTTACCGTCAAGATCTCGCAAGATTGCATACTTACCCCAGCTCGTGGAAGTCAATTCTTCTGAAAACACTACTCCTTTTTCCTTAAGCTCCAAATACGTCTTCTCGACATTTTCAGGCCTGCTCGAGGGTATAAGCTGGCCGCTCTTTTCGTCCTTCCGCATAGAGACTTGTCCGCACTGGAGCCAAATCCCCGTGCGCCCGCTGGGGTGATCATTTTCCCAAGCATCGCATCGTCCGCAAAGATGCAGAAGGAGCGTATCCGAACCTTTGGGCTTTACAAACACAGAATGCCCCTCGGTTGCAATGATTTCAAAGCCCAGTTTCTCTCGATACCATTCAGCCGACTTTTTTGCATCATTGACCAGAACTGATGCCGAGCCGACTCCAGTAATCATGATTGTTTGAGTGCCTAAAAACTCTGTATTAAGCTTGTGCTATCTTAGCTTTCTGCTGTTAACTTAAGCATGAATTGGAACCGAACGGCCTATGGCCGAGGAGCTCGCTCTCTTCCACTTGTGATCGTAGGTGAAACGAAAACGAACCCCATTGGAAATAGTGTACTACGCCATCTATCTAGTTTTCGAGGGGCTGTCTTTCATGGCATGTTCCAGAGCCATCGAGCCGTTCGTCAAGAGGAGCTATGTCGCAGTATGGCAGTGGTGCCAGGAGCTAGGCTCGTACGAGAAGATGCATAAATTATTCAGGCTGGGAAGGGAGCACGTCAGGATCTTTGCAATCGACGAGACGGGAGTGAACGTAGCTGGTGCAGAAGCTTATCTCTTCGTCGCATACGAGCCTTTTGTAAACAGGATCCTGGGATTGTACTTCGCCTGGAACCCCAATTCCATTTCTGTCGAGCTATTCCTGAAGGATCTGGTGAGGAAGTATGGCAGCCATCCCGTCTGGACGGATGCGGGTGACTGGTATCCTCCGGCTTGTGAATTTATCCATCTCAAGCACCACACCTACATGCATGGTTCGTGGC
>DAIDAB010000055.1:5252-10767 GCA_027310845.1 bacterium
GGAGAGGCAGATGGAGAAGCTGAAAGATAGAACTGAAGGATTTGACGATCTGTTCCCGTGCAGAAGCCAGGGTACGAGATGCAGGCTGAAGCACATCTCTAACTGGATCAACCTCTTCTAGCTACACCATCAACCCAAGTACCAATCTTTCATCAAGGAAATCAAGAAGACAATGCTAACTTAACAGCAGATGCTGGACTTCTTCACCATCGATGACTCTGTCAACCATACTATGAATGAGGCCCTGCAGCGAGCTCAAAATCATCAGGTTCTCCTTGTTCATGTTTTGAAGGAAAGCAAGTCTCTCTTCTTCCGTTCGAACATGAGTCACCTGGTCGGTCAGGTCAGCGGCTCTGATAATGGAATTGATATCATTCAGAGATAAGTTGAACGCCTCGACTTCTTCCTCACCTAAAGGGTAACCTCGCTCGCGTACGTCTCTGAAGTGAGCCCCGATTGCGTACGATGCCTCACCTTTGCTGTGGTAACTTCTTGACGTGATTTTATTCCACTCCTGGAGAAGGTCTGGTCTATCTGAATTTACGCGGTCATGTCGTATGTTTTGCCACTACATACGATTTGACCTTTTTGTACAAACGCGCGGTCAGGATTCTGCACTCGCCATAGAGTACGAGAGGATAACGAGGTTGTTCACTTCGAGATTGCGCCAGTTTGTTTATCTCGTCAAGCTGTTTTGTGGCATACGATTTAAGCTTGGGTGACGCGAGCTCAACAAGAAGTTCGCTTTGTTTGACATGACTGCCTAGTTGGTAGATATTTAGGGAAGATCTGATTAACGAACGCAGTTTACTATTCGTCATCGTGATTTACTCTTTTGTCATTGGGTGCATTGATATTTCCACATGAAAATCTTGTGAACCGACTTCTAGTGTTTCACTTGCACGCCAAAGTCCCTTTGGGGCCGTTTAACCATCCAGCTTTGGGTGGCGGACACGAGTCTGGCTTCCAAGTGGTACGAGGAGTTACTCAGCCTACCTCCCCACTTCATTCCGACCCGTGACTTCAAGGAAAGGGTTCCTGACACCTACTCAAAGTATCCAAATCGACAAGCCAGGGGGTAACTTCAAGGTCTCAGGGCCGAACACCGGTTCTTACACAGAAGAAAGGTCTAATTGCAACTATGGCTCTGTCTCAACATATGGTTCTTACGCAACGCAAACCTATTCATGCTAAAGGCAAGAAATGGTTATTTGGCGATAGTGAGAATTTGCAATAATGCAACTCAAGCGAATCTTACTTTCCGCATCCCTAGTAGCTGCGTCCGTACCCTTCCTGCTTTCGGAATATGTATATTCCGTACAGGCTATATGGATTCATATTTTCGGATGGCAAGCGGTTTGTGAGGGTGTGTTCATGTGTGCTCCTCATCTCTATCTGTTTCTCATAGGCTTTGTGATTCTAGCTCTTGCGATAGGAATCCAATTCATCAAGCCGCGAAAAGAAAGAATAGTGCCTCCTGAAATGAAAGGCTCTCCTAAATCGCTTGAAGATGATGCCCAAAGAGCCAAACAGTCGCCTCATTCAAATGCCGTGCAGCGAGAGAAAGATTTACTGTCTGGTCCGGTTACGAAAGCCGCGCTCGCGGTGATTGTGGATAAGAAAGTTCAGCGAAACGGTAGCGAAATGTAGGGCTGTGAGTTAGGGCTATGAGTCGGAATTCTCTCTGTAAGACGTCCCTACTTTGACAGCTTGAAGAACTCCCTGCTCAACCTTTTTTGAAGAGCCCAGTAACCCTATTGATTTTTCCGCTAGACTATTGTCTTGCCTCTTCCTTTCAGTTGCTGCAACTGACAATTTTCTTGTCTACTCTTTTTTCACACCCGTGTGCGTGTTCGCGTCTCTAAAAGAAACGCCTGTCCACCTTAAACAATGGAATATTGAATTCAGTTTTGTCCTATTCTTCGATATAGAATCCAAAAAGTGAGCGTACGACGGGAGGCAATCTTATAGCCCCCTCGCAACTCGCCTATCCACTCGTAATCCATCGTACAAAGAAATCACAATCTCGCGCTTGGTTCATTTTTGGAGGATCAAAGGTTCTTGGAATGGTCGGTAGAGTCAAGGGAGCTCACCAAAGTCTACGGGAAAAAGATTGCATTAGATCACCTGAACCTCGATGTGAGCACTGGACAAGTACTCGTATTACTCGGGCCAAACGGCTCAGGCAAGACAACCTTCCTCCATCTAATCTCAACAGTGCTGAAGCCTTCAGGCGGCACTGCTCTTGTGATGGGTTATGACATTATCAAGCAACCATTGAAAGTAAGACAGGTTTCGTCCATTTCGTTTCAGGATCCTAGAGGCTTTTGGAGACACAAGCCCTCCCATATTCTTTCATTCCATGCGTCGATGTACGGAGTTGATGGCCAGGAGCGAAAGAGAATAGTCGAGAAGACACTCAAGGACTTTGAGCTCTGGAGTTCGAAAGATACTAAATTCATGCACTTGTCAGGCGGACAGGCAAAGCGCCTTGAAGTTGCAAAACTATTCGTGTACAAACCTAAACTGGCAATATTTGATGAGCCCACGACAATGGTCGATCTAGATGGAAAGGGGATGATATGGGACAAGATTCACGAGCTGAAGGAAGAAGGAAGCACAGTCATAGTGGCCACAAATGAGGTGAGAGAAGCAGAGTACCTTGCCGACAAGATAACGATACTCGCAGGAGGCAAGCACCTCGTGACAGATTCGCTTGGAAATCTCAAGGATAGCGTGAGGGGAGGAGATGTTGTTGACCTCGAATTTGCTCTTCCTGTGGAGCAGCGCGTCCTGGAGCTTATCCAGGGAATCGAAGGAACCGACGACTTGAAGGTAGTTGATACAAACAGGGTGAGGGTGCGTGTGAGCATGTCCGAGGACTGGCTACCAAAGATGACAGATCGGATACATGACTTTGCAAAGGTAAAATCAATCAAGGTGACCGAGCCTTCACTCGATGATGTTTTCTTAAAGTACACTGAGGAGTCGAGAGGAGTCTGAGTAGATCAGAAATAATGTCGCTTCTCTCTTTTGACCTGAGAGAGGCATTTGATTCAATCTCATGGGTCGTCTATCACTGGGTCTACTTTGCCTTCCAATTCTTCGTGTACGGTGCCCTGATATCGAAACTCATAGTCTCATTGCCAAATTATCTCTTTTACTACGGGACTGGACTCTTGATCCTTGTCTCATTCAACGTTGCATCATGGAGCGGAAGGAGGTTCGTAGAGAGCGCTCACGAGGGCAGATTGAGATACATGCTTTCCCTCCCAATGAAAAGGAGCGAACTTTTTTTGGAGCAGATCGGCCTTGGCGTTGTGGTAAACCTCTCAAGGGTCTTGCCTCCTCTTATAGTGATTCTTTGGCTCGGAGGCCTGTACACACCCATTGCTCTAATCGGCTCGCTGATCATACTGACTTTGGTAACAATCGGCATAACAGGACTCATGGTCTCGCTTTCGGTCATTGCATTCAAATCATTTGATATCTATAGCGCCATTGTCGCAGCTCTCAGTGCAATTCTGATCAGGTTCAGTACAGTCAACTATCCTCTAATTTCAATGAGCCAAGGCTACAGCGATGTGTCACTTGCAAACCCACTCACCTATGGAGCAGATCTCTTTCGCTACGGCTTGAGTTTGGATACCTCAGTGCTGCTCAATCCAGCCCTAGCGGCGACAGTTGTGATCGCGCTTTGCGTCGGAACCATGTTCGTAGGAATGTTCTTCATCTCAAGAATGGTTGAGGGAGTGAGATCATCGTAACCCAGACGCAGGCTATGCTTCGCGTTCTTCGAGTGGATCTTTCCTATTTCTTTAGGACAAAGTGGCTGATCGCGACTCTTGTAGCACTCAATGTTTCAGACATGTTGGTGGCAGGATTAATTTACAGCAACATGATGAGTTTTAACTACTTTCAATTCTTTGCTCCGGGCGTTGTTGTCGCAGGAATGTTTGCAGCCGCACTTGACGTCGGGCGGCGAGTTCATCTCGGCTTGACAGAAGGTGTCACCCAATACTACCTCAGCCTTCCTCTGAGCCTTGAAGGGATTGCCTGGGCACACATCATATCCGCGGGTCTTGGCGGCACGATCTACGGTTCCATTTTGCTCGTTGTCGCGATGGCAATAATTCCAAAATTAGCATCATTTGCCACACTTGCGATGCTGCCCGTGATATTCGTCGTTTCGATGGGTCTTGGAGGCATTGCCGCGGTGCTCAATCTGTTTTCCAAAGGAGGAGACCGCTACTGGGTATTTGCTGAAGGCGTCCAAGTCTCCCTCCTTGGCTTGAGCACCGTATTCTATCCCATTTCGGTCATTGATTCCTTTTTCCCGAGTGGTGTTGCGCAAGCAATAGTTCTCAATCCACTTAGTCAGGTGGCTGATGACTTGAGAGACATTGTCTTCTCCCCAGCGTCATTGTCTTTAGGAGCCTTTGTTCTAGTCGTCGGCACATCGCTTTTACTACTGCTTGCGGGATTTGTTTGTTACAGATACGTGTTCGCCAAGGTCTGGGAAGTCGGAAAGGTCTAGATACCTAGCACTGGATTTGAATAGACGCCAGAGAACAAGCAATGACGAATCTGCTCTCCTACACAATCTATGAAATTTCTCGCAGGATTAGAAGCGGCGAGATTTCTCCCGTCAAGCTTACGGAAGAAACACTCAAGGAGATAGAGCGAGTAAATCCCTCTCTCAATGCTTTCATTACGATTCTTCACTCGCAAGCACTGAAAGATGCCGAACCCGCAGAGCGCCTGATCTCCGAGGGCAAATACATCGGCCCTCTCCAAGGTATCCCAATTGCTGTCAAGGACAACATCTTCATTGAAAATGTAAGATGCACAGCAGGTTCGAAGATCCTTGAGAACCAAGTCGCGAGCTACGATGCGACGGTGATAGGAAAGATCAAGGCAGCCGGTTCTGTCATCATTGGAACTGCAAACCTGCACGAATTCGCGTCAGGAGTGACTAGCAACAACCCATTCTACGGAGCGGTAAGGAATCCATGGGATCTTGAGAGAATACCTGTGGGTTCAAGCGGAGGTTCGGCAGCTTCTGTCGCAGCTGGACTTGCTTTCGCCGCTCTAGGAACAGATACAAGCGGTTCAGTGAGAATTCCTGCGGCACTGTGCGGCGTCGTCGGGCTCAAGCCAACATTTGGGAGGATCAGCAAGTATGGCGTTATTCCTTTGAGCAGCTCGCTTGATCACGTCGGTGTGATTACAAGGAGTGTCATGGACGCTGCTTTTGTCCTGCAAACCATCTCGGGGTATGATGAACATGATCCCACAACTGTTAAGGCAGATGTGCCTGATTACTCAATATCCCTTGAGGACACTGTTTCCGGTATGCGTGTAGGCGTCGTGTCAGAATATTTTCAGGACATCTTGAGCGATGAGGTGAGAGAGGCTTTCGATAAGTTTGTAGATCGATTGTCGAGTCTTGGAGCAGTGCCAGAGGAGATAACACTCGACGGGTTCAATACGGTTGAATCTATCTGGTCAACGA
>DAIDAB010000056.1:0-10458 GCA_027310845.1 bacterium
AATCTATCGTGACTCCGAATCTCTCAAACATCTCTAATACTGCCCGAATCCGCGCCCATATAATCCATGCCAAGCATTACGTGATCAAGGTCTGCGGTCCCGAAAAAACAGCAGTCCAATACAGGAGACCGCTCTCCAAGTTTTCAAAATCCTATCCGTAGAATGGGGTGTCCAGCACGCCTGAATCAGCTTCCTTTTTCTTCGGCACTTTCAGCGCGTTTATGGTTTCAAGCTCGACTTCAACGTAACCCTTGGTGCTTTGCACTGTCGACTTGACTGCCTCTTCCAATGCTAGTCCCTTCTTCTTGACCAAGATTTTGATCGTATGGTAATCGAGAATCTGGATTTCGATGTTGGGTTCCATCTTTCTCAATGCTGCAAGTCCTTTTTCATAGCAAAAGTCATTATTATATGTAGCATAGATTTCGCCCTTCTTTGGCTTAGGCATAAACACAGAGAGCAAATTGCTTATCTTTAATCTTATAGTCCCCATCAGACAATTTACAAGCGCGTTCATCTTTGTCTTGGAGACAGTTTCACTTGCTAATCCTTTAATTCCCAAACAATACAGGTCGAGAAACAAGAAAGAACAAAATGAAAGTATTGGTGACCGGAGTAAACGGTTTTGTCGGAAAACACATCGCTAGATACTTGCGCGGGAAGGGTTTCGAAATCCTTGGGCTCGACATAACTAAGGGTGCAGATGTCGTTGGTGATATAGCAGATTCCGAATTTGTCTTTGATGTGGTCGCAAAACTAGATTTCGACGCAGTAATCCATCTCGCGGCACTTGCTGATATCAAGAGAACTGTTGAAGATCCATACACTACATACAAAATAAATTGTTTCGGAACGCTGAATCTTCTAGAAGTCGCATCAAGAAAGAATAGTTCGAGGTTCCTTTATGCATCCAGCGCAAATGTCTATGGTGTCCCAGCTGACAGACCAGCAACAGAGGTGACACCGTTCAACCCGCGACTGCCGTATGACTACAGCAAGGTCGTTGCGGAGATGTTTGTACGAAGTTATGGAATTCACAAGAAGCTTAATGTTACGATAACGCGAAGCTGGCTTCTCTTCGGAGAATGGGAACCTCAGAATAGAGCGGTGCCCAGATTTGTTAGAGCCTGTCTTGCGAACCATAAGATTCCACTCTTCAATGGGGGTAAAGATATTACGGATCCGACATATGCTGAAAATTACGGCAGAGTTGCGGAGTTGATACTAACACGAGATGAGGCAATCGGGGAAGCTTTCAACGTTGGCTCGGGAAACAAGATGACAGTAAGAGAGATGGCGGAAAGAATAAAGAAAATAACAGATTCGTCGTCGGATCTAGATCTTTTGCCGCCACGAACAGAATTCGAGAATGAACCCCAAATCTCCTATCCCAGCATCGAGAAACTCCGCAGAAGTCTTGGGTATGAGCCCATCGTGAGTTTTGATGAAGGCATTGCGAGAGTTGTAAACTGGGTCAGAATCAATGGGTAGCTCCACATTCGAAAAGAAAGATCTTCTACAAAGAAATCTTATATACGCAATGCGAAAACTCGTCTAGTTGCGATTTCAAAATGGAGTATATTTACGCCGCACTTTTGCTTCATAAGGCAAAACAGCCCGTGAACGAGGACAATGTCAAGAAGGTTGTTTCGGCAGCGGGAGTTACACCGGACGACGTAAGAGTAAAGGCTCTAGTTTCCGCTTTAGGCGAAGTTAACATAGACGAAGCACTAAAGAATGCTGCTGCGGCTCCAATGGCTGCAGCTGCCGCTCCAGCTCAAGCTGCCGCGCCCGTGGCAGCTGCGAAGGGCAAAGAAGAGGCAAAGGAAGAAGAGAAGAAGGAGGAGCAGGCACTAGAAGGTCTTTCTAGCCTGTTCGGCTAAGCACCAATTCGCTGTGCCTGCAAGCGCAGAACCATGTGCGCTTTTTTCCTCTGCGTATCTTAGAGGCCTCTCTGGCAGACATCGGACGCTAGTAATGGATCGTCTTTTGGTCTATATGATCCCTAGCAGGAATAACATAGAAATCCAGAGCGGAATCCCAATTGCAAGGCCGATAAGTAAGCTCCCTTTGAAAATCTTGTAGCCGTCAAGAGGAGGTATTGGGAGCATGTTAAACGCCCCAAGACCTATGTTGAGTCCAAAGCCATACAGTCCTACTAAAGCAAGAAAGGGATCAGTCGCGAATAGAAATATTGCAAAAAATATACCCCCAAAGAGGAGATTCAGCCCAGGCCCTGCTAGAGAGATCCGAAGATTCTCGGCGTCAGGGTTCAACTGGCGATACGTGCTTGAGTAATAACCGTACCCATAGTATCCTGCGCTTGCTGGAATTATGTAGACTGCTCCCGGCGCTCCAAACAAAAATGGGAATCCACCAGTAGCTGATGCAAGACCTGTGATGAGCGCAAGCACAAGTCCCCATGCCCACAATCTGAAATGCGCAATGTACCCGTAACGGATCGCGACAAATTTGTGACCCATTTCATGCAGTATGAAGCCAGTGATGGTCGCAATCAATACGGCAGCAAACTTGGCAAGATTGAAGGCTACATTGTTGCCCCCGACAGCGCTGAGGATGTATGATAACCCAAATGCAAATGAGAGGACGAGCCAAGCAACTACGATGTCTCTTATCTCGTGAGGTGCGAACTGAGAAGATACTGTCATCGAAGAAATTCCTGCCAATTTTCTTATTGAACTGTCTTGATGGCTTGCCCTGCTCTCCCAGTTTGAGTGAAGATCATTCCCGAGGATTGGAAAGACGGTTCCTGTAACCGCATTCCGGGCATTTGGCAAAACGCTTCTGCTTTCCTATATATACCCAATCATGTCCGCAGTTTTCACATTTCAAGCTACGCGCAAAAAAAACCGCGCCTTAGATAAATGAAATATTGCATGATGATTTGTATGGCCTTACTGCAAACTGAAAGAACTTTTCAAATGCAACCCCGAGAAGACTTAATATCACGACTGAAATTTAGCTTGCAAAGGATGAGTCTGGAAGATTCTGCCAGAAGATTAGCCAGGAGTTTGGAATAGATTTTGTCAGCGGTTGGAAGCAGAAGATTTAGCGAAGAATTGTTGGGAATGGTTGGGAGAAGAGTAAGCATCATTACTTCCGAGGGAAAGCAGTACCAGGGAGATCTTCTGGGGATCGACGAGAAATTGAATATTGTGATGGGACAGGTGACAGGGTCTATGGAAGGTAGTATCAAAGTAGTGCTCAATGGCGCGTACGTGAAGGAATTAGTGCTGCTTGAGAAGCCTTTCGACTTGAGAGCGCTTAATGACAGGCTGTCAAGAGCTTTTCCAGGCATGACAAAGCTGAGGGAGGACATTGGCGCGATTCTGGTTATGGATTCGATAAAAGTCACGGAAAAGGGAGTAGTTGAAGGGGGCGATCGGCTTTCAGCAACTCGTGTCAAGCAGATTTTCGAAGAGTTTGCTAGGGAAACCTCCCAAACCAAAAGGTAAGAAAGACCTGGGCTTTTTTAGCTCACCGCAAGAGTCGACATGACGCTTTCTGACCGCGGCAAATCTCTTTAATTTCGCGGTGCGGGCCTTCGCTTTTCTCGGAGACAAGATTGTAAACTTGACCAACTTTCAGGATGCATACTTCGAGATCAAGGCTACTGATATGGGGGGCCGCATTGGAGCAATCAAGACAAAGACCTCAGAATTTGAAACACCATCTCTCCTTCCAGTGATTCATCCGGTGAGGCAGGCTGTGCCATGCCGTGAAATCTGTTCGATGGGTTATGAGGCTGTCATGACCAATGCCTACACGACATACAGGAGATTGCGAGACAGAGCACAAGATGGTATCCACAAAATCATTGATTTTGAGGGATCAATAATGACGGACTCGGGTGGCTATCAAGTGCTTGAATTCGGATCAGTTGACATCTCGCCTGTCGAAATGGCAAAATTCGAAGAGACAATTGGATCTGATATCGCAATCATTCTGGACTTACCAACGGGGCTAGATGTCACAAGAAAACATGCAGAAGCTACTGTTGAACTGACTCTCAAGGCTGCAAAAGAGACCAAGAGCATCCTCACGCGTGACGACATCATTTGGACACTTCCTATTCAAGGAGGCCGATATACGGATCTTGTTGCAAAAAGTGCGAAATCATCGGCCAAGATGGACTTTGGTTACTACGCCCTCGGTTCTCCGGTTGAGGTGATGGAGGATTATAACTTTTCCCTACTAGTGGAAATGATCGTCGCAAGCAAACGGCATCTTCCCATGAACAAACCTTTCCATCTCTTTGGAGCGGGACATCCGCTCATTCTGCCTCTTGCAATTGCTCTTGGGTGCGACACGTTTGACTCAGCGTCCTACATGCTCTATGCAAAGCAAGACAGATACATCTCATCCGGTGGGACAATTCGTCTCGAGCAACTAGAATATCTTGGTTGCTCCTGCAGAATCTGCTCTTCGCACAAGGCAAACGAACTCAAACACCTCTCTAAGGAAGAAAGAATCGTTGCACTTGCAAGACACAACCTGTTCATGCTGAAACAGATCATGGAGGAAACCAAGCAGGCGATCTGGGAGGGAAGGTTATGGGAATACGTTCAATCAAATTCCAGAAATCATCCAAAGGCGCTTGAAGCTTTCAGAACTGCGGCTCTCCTCGAGGCAAACGGAGTATTCGAAAGGGGGACTCCAGCTTTCAAAGAAAGGGGTCTTTTCATTTCGGACGCCTTTGACTTGAAACGACCTGAAGTGGCAGGTTACAGGAAAAAGCTCGGAGAACTGGATATCTCTTCGAAGAGGAACCTTGTCATCTTGCCAGAGACCAAGACGAAACCTTTTCTTCGCTCGAAACTTTATCATGAGATCTCAAGACTACTTGGTTCGAATGAAGATTGTCTCGTAGCTTTCACTTGTCCTAATTTCGGACTGGTTCCCGCAGAAATCTCGGACATCTATCCGCTCTCGCAAACAACCAGCGCGTTCACAAGCTTCCCGGAATTTGATCCGATTATTCACAGGAAGAAGTGGGATAGAATCAGCATTCTCTCATCCGATGGTGGACCAGTGAAGGAGTGGCTGAAAACCGAACTCGCCTCTTATTCGGGGACAAGTGCTGGACAACCCAGATGGAAAAAGAGAGGTAACTCAAAGAACGTTGAGACCATTGTTGAGATGTCAAGAAGCTACAAATCTTTCAAGAAACGAATGGCAACTTACGTATAGATTGACTCGGACTTCGTAATCTTGCGTTCTTGTTTCATGACATCACTCTCAACTACTTCCGCACCTTTGAGCAGGGGCTCTATGTCGACTTTGAAACCGTAGCGCTGTGAAAGAATTTCAATTGAAGAAACAGCTGCTCTGGGATCAATTCTTTCTGTGCTGGAATAGGCAAGCACTGCATATGCGGGAAAATCGTGGCATTCAAAATAGTTTAGCATTATTGCAACTGGACCAACAATTATCTGTTCGTCTTCGAGAAGTTTTGCCTCCTTCAAGATGCCATCTGGCTTGAATTTGCTCGTATGCACAAGCCTGTACGAAGAGTCATCTGTTCTTAGACTTGCGTCAAGCCCACCAACGAGTGCCACTTCTTTGAAATGCGCCATTGTTATCCAAGCAGAGAGGCTTCTGTAGAATTCTATTTCGGCGCCCCGATAAGGTGGCACTTCGACTTTGAATATGGTGAGATTGTCCTTCTGGAAGAACTCGTATGGAGTTACGAGTCGTCCATGATTCGCGGAAGAAACGGGCGAAACGGTCTCGGAATCGACAAAGGCTATGCGTTCAGCATCAAGCTTCTGACTGAGATACTTCATAGTCCAGTATCCGGCATATCCGATTCCGTGGAAACCAGTTAAGAGGACCATGTCATCAAACTTGGCGGTCTTCGGTATCACTTCGAAAGTCATTTTCGAACCTGTTTCACTATGTCTGAGGGCAGCCGTGTTGAAAAGTCTTCAGGCTAGCAGTTGCTTCGTAAATCGAATTTAAGGTTATGGAAGAAGTGTAGAACAGTCAAAGTCCCTTGCAAAACAATCATTACATAGGGTAGGTACGTTATTCGCATCAAGACATAGAAAAGCAGGGTTGATTACAAATGGAGGTTACCTTCTTAGGCGGAGCAAGAGAGGTAGGCAAGTCCGCAATACTCGTGAAAGGAAACGAGACAAAGATTCTCTTGGATTACGGCGCGCAGACCGGTCGTGAACCATCCTTTCCGATGCACGTCCAACAGAAAGATGTTCATTCGATTCTACTCACTCATGCACATCTAGATCACTCAGGAGGAGTGCCTTTATTCTTTCTAAGGGAAGGGGTGAAACTCGTGACAACCGGTCTTACGCTCGAGCTCTCGAACCTTCTTCTTGGGGATTTCATCAAGCTTTCAGGCTTCTACCTCCCATTCGAGTACATAGACTTGCTAACCATGACAAAGAACACTCAGAAGATTTCGATCAATGACGAAATCGAAGTGGGAGGAGAATTCAAAGCGAGATTCCCGAGCTCTGGACATATACCGGGCGCAACAACAATCATCTTGGAACACAAGGGAAAACGCCTTCTTTACACTGGCGACATTAATTTGAGAGAAAGCCAACTGTTGAAGGGGGCTGATCTTGACTTTGGCGAACTTGACGCTGTCATCACCGAGAGCACTTATTCTCAAGTTGAGCATGACCCGAGGCCGAAGATCGAGGATGATTTCGTCAACTTCGCTAGAGAAGTCGTGGAGCGTGGCGGGGTATTATTGGTTCCCGCATTCTCAGTAGGGAGAGCGCAGGAGATCGCATGTCTTCTTAGATCTAGGAATTTCAGACATACCGTTGCCATGGACGGCATGGCTTTGAAGACAAATGATATTCTGTTCAGGTATCAAGATTCTCTTCGAGATCCAGAACTCTTTAGGAAGGCTATGGAGAGTATCGAAGTGGTATCCGGATGGAGTCATAGGAAAAGGCTTGTCAAGACTCCCTCAGTGATAATCTCGCCAGCAGGGATGCTTGCGGGAGGGGCTTCCGTTTTCTACAATGAGCACCTCGCCACGCAAGCAAGAAACGGGATCTCGATAGTCGCTTTCCAAGTTCCCGGGAGTCCAGGAAGAACCCTTCTCGACAAGGGACTGACTGTAATAAATGGGAGAACAACCCCAGTCAAGGCCGAGGTGCGACGGTTTGATTTCTCTGGGCATGCAGGGAGATCCGAACTGCTTGAGATATTCCAACATGTCAAGGGATCACCAAGAGTTTACGCAGTCCATGGAGATGGCCCCTCATGTGAAATGTTTGCCCAGGAGATTCACGAGAAGTATGGACTAGAGGCCAGCGCCCCCGCCATAGGAGACAAGATAATTGTCTGATGAATTTCAAGATACAAGAAAAAGGAAGTTCGCTGCAAGGAATCAAATTGCCATTCTCCCATTCGAGAACATGAATTTCTCGCAGTTCAGGGAGAGTCTTGATGCTGCCTCACTTATATTCGGTCTTGAGGCGACATTCTTGTCAGATTTCTATCTTACCTGCGACGCATCAGAGGAGGAGAACAAGAGAAAACAAAGAGACGCCATGCGAGTCATAACACTGGCAAAGGATCAATTAGAGGAAGCCGCTGAAGGAACGCGATACCATCTGGTTGTTGCAAATCAAGATCTTTTTGCAAGAAACCTCGGTTTTGTGTTTGGGTTGGCGAATAGAGAGATGAGGATTGCAATGATGTCTATCTTCAGATTGGTTCACTGGCAGGAAGATCTCACTCCTAGTAGAATGCAGGAGAGAATTTTGAAAGAAGCCTCGCACGAGATAGGCCATCTGCGCGGGCTGGGTCATTGCCCACGACCGTCATGTCTGATGGCCTTTTCCAATACACTTGAAGAGGTAGACGAAATGCTCCCAATGCTATGCATAGAATGTTCGAAGAGATTAAGAGCAGTCGGGATATAGGCTACTTTTGCTTCTCTTCCTTCTCTTTTCGCTTAGCTGAGTATTCTACCACCTCAACATCTTTCATGGACTTGAGAAGGTCTTCAGCCTCATCCCCGTTTGTTGAGTAAGTGTAGAGATATTCAGGCGTCCTAAGCTTAATCTTCACACCAGACGTTGACCTCGTCACGCGGCATTCCTGAGCCCGCGAAGCCAATTTTTGGAATTGTTCTACATCGCGAATTTGTCTCGGCATTGCTATCCCCCCAGATACTGTGGAAGACTTATTGTGCGACGGCCCATCTTTAAGCATAGCTTTAGAGATTAAATGTAGGTTCGTTTGAAAAAGTTCGGAAAGGAACCTGAAACCTAGTTCGGATTCCTGTGCTTTGTGGGTTTGATCATTTCAGGTCTTTCTTCGACGAACTGCGCAGTTTCGGTGGACCCTTCCATAGCAGTCGTTGATGCCGTCCCGCCGGCGATGACCTGAGATACATCGTCGAAGTATGCTGTACCGACGAATCTCTGGTGCTTGACCGCGCTGTAACCTTCCTCGACTGACTTGAACTCTTCGCGTTGCACTTTGACATATGCAGGCATTCCATTCCTCGCATAGTCCTGGGCAAGTTCGAAGATCGAGTGATTCAACGTGTGAAAGCCTGCTAGAGTGATGAATTGGAACTTGTATCCCATCATCGAAAGTTCACTTTGGAATCTTCGAATACTATCTTCATCGAGATTCTTTTCCCAGTGAAATGAGGGCGAACAGTTGTATGCGAGCATCTTGTCTGGGTACACTTCGTGGATTCCTTGAGCAAATCTCCGAGCTTCTTCGAGATCTGGTTTGGCTGTCTCGCACCAAATCATATCTGCGTATGGTGCAACTGAGATGCCTCTTGCTATCGCAGCTTCGAGTCCTCCCTTCATCCGATAGAACCCTTCCGGAGTTCTCTCACCAGTGAGGAATTTTCTGTCGCGTGGATCGATGTCCAGTGTTATGAGATGAGCGCCGTTTGCGTCAGTTCTCGCGACAATTAATGTGGGGGTTCCCATTACATCTGCAGCAAGTCTCGCGGCAACAAGTATGCGGATGAAATTTGATGTTGGGACAAGAACCTTTCCGCCAAGATGTCCGCATTTCTTCTCTGAAGAGAGCTGATCCTCAAAGTGCACGGCCGCTGCTCCTGCTTCTATCATTGATTTCGTGATCTCAAAGACGTTCAATGGTCCTCCGAAACCGGCTTCTCCATCTGCGACGATTGGAACAAACCAGTCTGTCTTTCCCGCACCACCCTCCGAATGCTGTATCTGATCCGCCCTTTGAAGTGCTTGGTTTATTCTCTTAACAACATGGGGAACGCTGTTCGCAGGATATAGACTCTGATCAGGATACATATTCCCCGATAGGTTCCCATCAGCAGCTACTTGCCAGCCGCTCAGATATATGGCGCGCAGTCCTGCCTGAACCATTTGGATTGCTTGATTTCCAGTGATGGCGCCGAGAGCAGGAACATAGGGTTCAGTCTCGAGCATTTTTCGAAGTTTTTCCGCACCTAGCTTCGCAAGCGTTTGTTCCACTACCAAAGAACCTCGTAGTCTATACACGTCCTCCGCTGTGTACGGGCGCTCGATGCCTGACCATTTCTCATTTCTCCACTCTTGTTCGATTCTCGAAATCGCTTGTTCTTTGTTCTCCATCATTTTGCTTCTTTTCCCCCATTGCGCTCCAATTCGAGCAGGTGTTCGTAAGCCACAAGAGTCAAAAACTCAGGAAAGTCTTCTGCGGTTATCATCCTGCCGAAGAGCTCGCTTGCCAGCTGGTACTGCCCAGCGTAGAAACGCTCCTCTCCAAGATGACCGATCAGCTTGTCGAGTTCTTGACGCATCAAGTTACGAACCATGAATTCCGTGACAGGCGAACCGTCTGAAGTTCGTGCCTTATGATTGATCCACTGCCAGAGCTGTGCTCTACAGATTTCGGCGGTGGCGGCATCCTCCATCAGATTGTACAGTGGAACCGAACCTTTTCCACGCAGCCAGGCCTCCAAATACTGGATTCCTACGCTGATGTTTGTCCTAAGACCTATCTCGCTTATCTCCCCCAAAGGAACAGACAGAAGATCCTTTTGTGTCACGATTGCGTCTTGCCGCAAACGTTGAATCTGGTTTGGACCAGTCATTTCCTTGTCAAAAACCTCCTTCGCAACTGAGACGAGACCGGGATGAGCTACCCATGTGCCATCATGGCCTGCCCGAACTTCGCGTTCTTTGTCTTGTTTCACCTTCTCGAAGGCGAGAGTGTTTGCCTTCTCGTCATTCTTGATCGGTATGAATGCAGACATGCCTCCGATGGCGTGTGCACCTCTTCTATGGCACGTTCTGATCAGAAGATCGACATACGCGGAAAGGAAGCCTATGTCCATCGTCACCTGAGATCGGTCTGGCAGAACAAAGTCAGACCTCGACCTGAATTTCTTAATGAAACTGAAAATGTAATCCCATCGCCCACAGTTCAAACCAGCGGAGTGCTCCCTGAGCTCGTAGATTATCT
>DAIDAB010000056.1:10468-10751 GCA_027310845.1 bacterium
GTTCCACGAGAAAGACCAAGCTCCTCCTCAGAGGCAAGAAAGATATCGTTCCAAAGACGCGCCTCTAAGTGGCTCTCCAACTTTGGAAGGTAGAAGTAAGGACCACTATTTTTCTCGACGAGTTTCCTCCCATTGTGGAAGAGGAAAATTGCAAAATCGAAAATTGAGGCGGAAACCGGCTTTCCATTAACAAGAACGTGCTTTTCCAGAAGGTGCCATCCACGCGGACGGACAATGAGCGTGGCAATTTTTGGGTTAAGAGAGTAATCTTTGCCTTCTGGAC
>DAIDAB010000057.1:0-10232 GCA_027310845.1 bacterium
TTAGAAGGTTGATTATGTCATCTAAGGTTGAATCTTTTACACGGGAAGAATTGATTGTTTTACGAACCCGAGCGGAAAATCTTGCTTCAATGAGAGGAACCAGTTCTGGCTGGGTTCGTGCTTATTTGAATCTGGCAGACGCTACTGATCATCTTGATGCCATGATCGCTAGAAGCAGTGTGACTGAGTCTGGAATCCCGTCAATAGCTAGTCAAAAGTCGTAGAAATGACTCGCTCAGCCAACGAGCTGGAATTCTTGTGGAAGCTTGGCTTGCCACTCTCTGAGATGAGTAAAGATGAACGAGAATTGTTGTATAGACAATTTCTCAGTAATCAGGAAAATGAGACGAGATTAGTGAAGAAAATGAATTTGAAGAAATCTAAGAAATACCTTGTAGAATAATCGACTTATCCGTTGGTCTCGTGTGTACTATCAACTTACCCATGTCCTCAAACGACGTCTCATCCGGGAGCTGAAAGAAAGCTTCGGTCGGCATCCTAAGTTCAACAAGATTACCAATTGGATTAAGGACCGTTATTCGTATGCTGACGTGCCTCAGTTTGGCATTGTCATCAAAAATGCTTCTTCCAGTAAGGTTCAACTCAGCCCAGACAACTTCCAAGGCAGTGTCAGCTCCTACGTCAAGCTGGCTGGTGTTGCGAATTTCCCGAACACGAGTGTTGAATGGGCTCGTGAAGATCGTCAGTCACTAGACTTGCGTCAGGGCGTTTTTCCTTCTCCGCCTGGAATTTACTACATCGTCATCACGTCCCCTACTACTTTTGAAGTTGACCCTCTCTTGAGTGCCAACAATGAATTGCTCCTAGAAGCCAAGGATAATACGACCACGACTGCTTATTTGCGTAACGCACCGATCTTTCCAAATTTCTTGCAGATCTTCAATGGTGGCTTTTTGATGAGGCCGAACATTGATTACACGATTGACATTGCGACAGGTGTAGTCACCTTTATCAATCCGCCACCTCAAGGCTCCGTCGTCCGGGCGAACTATTTCTATCCAGCTCAGACTCGTGGGC
The DNA here is from genome assembly GCA_027310845.1 of bacterium. GTDB lineage: Archaea > Thermoproteota > Nitrososphaeria > Nitrososphaerales > CADDZS01 > JASHOD01. The sequence goes on from DAIDAB010000057.1 coordinate 1,039, forward strand.
CATTCAATATTACCACGAACTACTTTGATAACGAGGCCATTCCAGGTGTCATTTTGGCTTTCGGTGCACGTGTACAGCAGGTTGCACCAGAGGGTCAGACAGTGCTTGATAAGCAAGCTGTCATTATCTCTCGCGAAAGAGATGAGACGGCTCTTGAATTTGGCGGACATTGGGAAACAAGTTTCAACTTTGATTGCATTGCTCGCGATCCGATGCAACTTGAAGAGATCGCTGATTACACGTTGATGACACTTTGGGGAGAGAAGAAAAACCAATTGGAATTAGAAGGCATTACCATCCAGGATATCAGTCATGGAGGCGAGGCTGAGGAAGAATACGATTCTGTGACAGGTGACCTTTGGTACACTTCTACTATGTCAATCACCTTCCGAAGCGATTGGATGATCTGGACACCCTTGCCGTTCACCGTCAGTCGCATTTCTAATGTTAGCGCAACGACTTCTCAGCTGTCACAAATGACAGACCAGCAATTGGCAAATCTTCAAAGTTCGTTGCAACTTGTTCCGTCAGTTGCTGCATACGTGGTTCCGCCTAGAGGTGCCTACGATTTTGAGAGGATCAGCTAAATGCCAATTTACGAATACTACTGCGGGAAATGCTCACTTCTCTTTGAGGTGTCTAAGCCAATCATTAAGTATGACTCCGAGGAGAAATGTCGGATGTGTGGCCAAACTTCCAAACGCATGATCTCTTCAGAAGTGGGGATTTCTGTCAAGGGTGAATCTTCCCATAAGACGGTAGACCAGGTCGTTGGGGAGGATGCCGCTAAACGCTGGCAGCAATACCACGACCGCAAATCAGAAAAAGATAAGATCCGTGCCAAATCTGGTTCTGGCGCTTTGGTCAAGAAGCCTGATGGTTCGTACGCTGCTGCCCCAAAAGAAATCGTTGAGCATCGCAACAAGATTGGGGAACAATTTGCAACTGCTCTAAGCGAGCATCGGGTGGATCGTGAGAAAAAGGGTATCCCTGCTTCTGACACGATGAAGCCAGAAGAATAACACAAACACAAATCCACAAAGCACATTAGTCTTTTAATACTCTCATCCTTGTGTCACTGTGAGAAGGCACGAGGAATAGATGAGATTTTATCTAAATGTGAACAATGTGAATGTAGGCTGTCTTCAAGTTCAGATGTCTGAACTTTTAGATTTATATGTAACAACAAGAAGTTAGCGCTCACAGAGGACGGACGGATATGCCTTCATACCTCACTGGCGGTTACGTTCCACCTGGCGTATTTACTCAGACTATTTTCCAGCCGACAACCCCGCCCCTATTCAATGGCCTTAGAATCCCGATCTACATTGGCGTTGGTCAGGAGCAGCTGACTCAGTCGAACTACGAGCTCGTTCGTGGCTCTAGCGCAATCGTTGACACCCAGGTCTTCAACGAGGACGTTTCTAACAGCTTTATCGTTAGCGACGCCAATCCTGCCGCACCTGTGCTTGGTCCAAGTGGTGGAACCCTTACTATCTTCCAGGTTCAAAACTATCCGATCACTGACGGTTCCGGTCACGGCATTGTCACTACCAATCCACTGAACGTCAGCGTCACAATCAGCTCACCCCCTGGCTCACCTGCAACACCAGTTAGTGTTGTGCAGGTTGCTGGTGCAACCGGTCAGGTGACACTCGCCGACCCACCGCCACTTGGTGCACAAGTTCTTTGCACTTACTTCTTCAAGCGGACAGACACCAAGATCACTGATAATGTTTCGGCTCAGGCCAACGGAACTGCTACTACCTTCCAGGTTAACGAGTTCCCGATTACTGATGGAACTAACGGTGGTATCACGACGACCGATCCAAGCACGGTCGTCGTCAAGGTGAATGGCACTCAGGTCGTCCCGACGGCCGTTGATGGAACTAACGGTCTGGTTACTTTGCCTTCAGCACCGGCTGCTGGTGCTACTGTCTTGATTACGCATTACTTCAATACCTGGCAGAATACATTTGATTATCTGCCGAATTCGGACATCGTAACGATTGGAAATTGTGGTCTGACTCCGAATCGTTCCGATTTCTTCCAGGGCCCAGATTTCAATGTTTTTGGCAGCGATATTCACTGGGGTGCTTCCGATACCATCAATGCTGGTATCGTCAATACAGGAACGACTCCGTTCAACAGCAGCCAGGTTTCTGTCACACTCGTCGACAACAACATTTACTTGGAAAAGGCAACGCCTTACGTCAATACGAGTGTGACACCTGCTGTCACAAGCAGAATACAATTTCTCCTCAATCATATTCCAACTCTTGGCAATGGGTTGAACACTCCACTTGGTTCTTCGCTCTACAACCAATTGGCTAATGGTCGTATTGACGTAACCAGTGATCGGCCAGATCTTGTCACAGTTTTCGTAGGACAGTCGGTCCAGGACGCTATCAGTCGTCCTCCAGTTACAGTAGCGAGTGTTAATGGTGCTGAGAGGCTAGTCACTCTAGCACAGCAGATTCCCTTGAATACGAATGTTTACTGCTCGTATTACTACAGTAATCTTGCTGACGACGTCTATACGTTGACTTGCATCACACCACAAGCGACTGGCGGGCAGTATTCTGTTTCGAGCGGTATCCAGGGACAGCTTTATGGCCTTGTCTACAATGATACTGGTACCGCTATCACAAAGACTAGCCTTCCACAAACACTGGGCTGGCCCTCAAATATTGAGCAACAGCCTGATGTGATTCATTATGGGGGCACACCAGTTGCTGAAACTGTGACTGTTACGATGACACAGCTTGCAGCGATTGGTGCTACACTGACCAATGCTGTAGCTGGTCCATGGGTTATTACCTCTTCGAATCAGACCTTGGATTTTGCATACACAGCACCAGCTGTGTCTCCTGTAAGCGTCACGCTTCCTCTTTCTACTGCTCCTGTGATTCAGGGTGTAAATGCAGGACCTTTCACATTTAATGCTGGAGAGACCCTTACCGTTGTTGTTAATGGTGGGGCAAAGCAAGTTTTTACTCTGACTGGTTCTGCACTTTCTGCTGCAACAGTTGCAGCAAATATCACAGCCCAGAATCCGCAAGGCTTTACGGCTACAGCGGGTGGTGTTGGAAGTAATTACCTTGTTCTTACAGGCACTCAACTTGGTGCAACCAGTACGTTGCAGGTGCCAAGTGCTTCTGTCACCTTGGGCTTCTTGTCTGCTGCGGTTGTAACTGGCGCAGATACGACGGCAACTCAAGTTGTCGAAGCTATCAATGCAGCTGCTGGTGATACGACCTACACTAACGAAAATCAGTTCACTGGCACAGGCGCCACCAATTTCACTGGTGGTGGCGGTGGTGCAGGCCACGTCCTCCATGTGCCGGTTGCTCCAAATACCGTCACTGTTAAGTCCGCTGATTCTGTTGTCGTCCAGGGTATCACTTATTCGGCAGTAGCACCTGGTCCGAATAGTGGGATTACGGTCGCATATGTCAGTGGCGGGTCTTTGTCGGTAGCAGTTGTTGGGTCAGCTATTACTGTTACGATTGTTCCTGGCACCTCGACTAACACTCTGATTCAGGGCGCCGTCGCTGGCTATGCTCCTGCGTCAGCCTTGGTCAACTCTGTCGTTAATGCTGGTCAGGGCGCAGTGACCCCAACTGTACAGACGGCAACTGCTTTGACAGGGGGCACGACAGCGACCGATGATGGTGCGGGCACAATCGCTGGTACTGGGTTGGCTTCTGGTTCTATCAACTACACGACAGGCGTATTGGATCTCAATTACATAACTGCTCCTGGAAATGGAGCAGTTATTAATGCGACTTATACTGCTGGCATCAGCACCGTTGCTGCCTTGGTACAGAATTCGGTTACTTCCGAAAGTGTTGGGACAGGCAACGGCATTAACGCGACATTTACGTATACTGTCTCCAATACTCCTGTAGTGATTAATTCTGTCACGCTTACTGCTGGTTCCGTTACTGGAACTGATAACGGTCTCGGATCTATTTCTGGTGCAGGAATTTCTTCTGGTTCTATCAATTACGAGACTGGTGCAGTTTCTGTAACATTCAGTACGATCCCAGCGAACAACACTGCAATTACAATTGCTTACAAGTATGTGAGCAGCTCTAACTTTACGATTAGTACCGGCAATCTTGCTACACCAGTAATTGGACCAACAGCGTTTGTGACAATCACTGGTGGTACGTCGCTAGCTACTCTCGGTTTTGAAGCTAATGAGACAGATTCTGGGTCCCCTGTAACTGCCGGGTTTACCGTTTCTAGCTCGAACGTAACTGCTGGTTCTTCTGGTACTGGTCTTGTTGGGCAGACCTACACCGATGCTAAGACTGGCTTGCGCTTTTCATTGTTGGCTTCGCCTTCTGGTGGATCGTATAACCTAGGTGGCTCGTTCCAATTCACAATTGGGACAACCCTAACGACCAATGCGAGCTTGCCTTCGTTGGTCATCCCTGGTGCTCAGACAACGGTCACCAGCTTGGCGAATGTTGGTGTTAATAACACAAGTGTTATTAACACTTACGCTCCGAGTGGAAATGCACCGGCAGTTGGTGACTTCTACTATCTGACGTATACCTACGAAAAGACTGACTTCACACCAGCGGTGTACTCGAAGTTCAGTGACATTCTGAGTGATTTCGGACCGCTCAGCCCGACTAACAGCCTGACTCTGGCAGCCTACTTGGCTATCCAGAACGGCGCGGTCGCGGTGGCTCTCTCGCAGGTTATGAAGGTTCCTGGAACGAACCAGGCTTCGGATCAGGCTTACATCACAGCTATCGACGCTCTGTCAACACCACTGACGGACGGTACCAGACCGGCAGTCATTGTTCCACTGACCACTTCGCCGACCGTCGTTACGTTCCTCGGTCAGAACGTTCAGATCCAGAGCTCCATCCGCTACCAGAACGAGCGTATTGCTATGTTCGGGTTCGCGGCTGGGACTACCCCGATCGTAGCACAGCAAACAGCCCAGAGCTTGGCCAACAACAGAATGATCGCTATCTATCCAGATAGCGTCATCATCCAGCTTGTTGATCAGTTCGGAAATCCGAACGATGCAGTGCTTGACGGTTCGTTCTTGGCTGCTGCTGTTTCTGGAAGCAACGTCGCACCAGCTTTTGACGTCGCGACCCCGATGACGAACCGCTCGATTGTCGGCTTCAAGGCACTCGGGCGCATCCTTGACATGGTTGACCAGAACCAGACCGCCGCAGCAGGTGTGACGGTTTTGGCAGACCTCTCGCCGAACATCATCGTCCGTCAGTTCCTGACAACGGACATGAGCAACTCACTGACTCGTGAGCCGACTGTCACGACTATCAGTGACTTCGTCCAGATCTCGGTCCGGAATGCTCTGCGCCAGTTCATCGGCGTGAAGTTCCTCCCAAGCATTCTCCAGGATATCGAGCGCGTTGTTGCCAACACGCTGAAGACGTTGCAGACTTCGCAGATCATCTCTCAGTACACTGGTGTCAGCGCAAGTGTCGATCCGTCTGACCCGACTTCGGCCTTGGTTGAAGCATTCTATGCTCCGATCTTCCCGCTGAACTACATCGTCGTGACGTTTACACTCCAGTCGACGATTGGTTAGTAGGTGGATCCAGTCAGAAGCTAGATGAGCTAGCCGCTAAGCTAGATAAGCTTGGACTAGCTTATCTAGCTTCTAGACTAGATTCAATTTCCCAGAAATTAGCAGCGAGTCAGAAGGAAGAATTTGAGGCGCGGCTCGAGGGACACGAAGCTCTGGTTAAGCACTTGCGCAAGGATTTGGAAAAGATCATCAAGACAAAATTTAAGGGAACCAACATAAGAGTCATGAAGGAGACGTTTGGAAAATTGAGAACGATAAGGTTACTGTATACGCTGAATGTGGTCTAATTCCTAAGGAAAATCATTTCTACTACCAGATTTGGTCTCTTGACCCTGCTAGCAAAGTCACCCGGCCGCTAGTGAAGAAAGTTCACCAGGAAGCGCTTGCCAGGACGAATTCAGCTGCGCTCGAGAAGAAATTTGTATCTGACCTAGAGAGTGTCGTTAAAGAGACAAAGCTCAAGGTCGTCAGTTAACTGACTTCTCTTGTTCTTTAGATTCATAACCACAATTCGAACAGAACAAGAATATTTTGTGGCAAGCGTCTTTCCAAGCTAATGCCTCTGAATTTTTGCAGTTTGGACAGCTTTCAAACCATTCATTTTTCGGATAGATTCTTTCCACTTTCTTTAGGGCACGATTAGACATTGTTCTCCGATGAGAAGATTTCTCTACCTTGGTTGTTTGGCGGAAAGGTAAGACGACTGCCATTTCAACTTGTATCAGACTTAAATGGAGTATGTCCAATATTCTTTTTATGAGACGGTAAAGTGATTTTGAATTCTAGGAGTCATCACATGGACATTGAAAGACTTCAGGCCGCTCGTGCTTATGCAAGGGACAACGTTGCCCGGCTGAGCCAGAAATTGGCCAGCTTGCAGAAGATGGGTGGACCGGGTCTGGCGGAGTCACCGATTTTCCGGGTTGTCCGTGCTGACCTCCGTGCTGCGAAGACTGACCTGACCGAGATTGATCGGAAGTTCTACTTCCTGGATAAGAACCGGAAGCTTCTTTCCTCCATTATTGACACAGTTGGAGAGGTTGTCGATAGCCTGGAGACAACTGAGAAGCTTGCTAGCGACGCTGGGGATGAGGTTCGTACTGGAGGCACTCGTAAGCGACTGGCGAGCATTCTCTATCGCCTGGCTAAGATCGTTGAGGCTGATGACATGGCCTCTGATGTTGCACATAAGTCTCTGAAGGAAGTGGAAGGTGAGATGGCTCACGTTTACCCGAACCAGAGCCAGAATACGACTTATTACTTCCGTCGTCGTGGCATCCTTCCACCAGAGGATCTTGGTGGCGCCAAGAATGCACCTGCTCCTCCGAAGCCTGAGCATACTCACACTTTGGATCACGGACCAGCTGCCCGGCATGGTCCCCCAGGTCCACACGCCTAATCCTAGTCCGGCCCGGATTACTCTCGCCGCTTTGTTACATAAGGGCGGCGAGACTGTTTCAGGTCTGTAAATCCTGCCATCTTTTGTTAGCTGTTCTCTGATTAGATTCAGCTCTCTTGATGGAAGAATACCTCAATGGTTTTTTCTCTTTTTCTGTTTTTATGACAGGTTTTAGTTCTGGCTTATTCCAATAGGTTCTCTGAGAATTGTAGCACAAAAACTTACATTCTTCAGATCTGGCAGATTGCGTAACCCGTAGACCTGAAGAAAGTTCATGTAGTGAAATTCTTTTGATTGTTCTGCCAGCAGTATCTTTTGTAACCTTGATTCCGCCAACATAGGAATTTGTGAGAATACTCTTTTAATGGAAATAGATTATGTGAATCCAAGGGATAGCTAAGGAAAATTTTCTTAGTGACTCCAGGAGGATAGTAGAATTTTCGACAACGACTCGTACATATATCGAGATGGAGCTGCACCGAATACTAGGACTCTAATTAGTTCTAAGAACAAGGTCTACAGCTTCGCTGCTGGCCTCGGAGCCTATTCACGCATCGGTGTCGTCTCGACCTTCAATATGAGTGAAGATAGGGCGATGAACATCGTCCGAGGCGTTGGGTTTGGTGATCAGATCGCTGAAATCGTGCCTGGGGTGACAGCTGAACGGTCGATCACTGTCGAGCGCATGGCCCTCTACCTAGCCAATGTCTTCCAAGTCTTTGGTTACTTCTCGGGTGTTGACGGTCTCGTGCGTTCGCTCAAGCATCACAAGTGGCCGTTTGACATCAAGCAAGAAATTGTCTTCTCGGAAATTGTTAACCAACAGTGGGTTACGGTTGGAAGCAATGTGACTCCTCAGGTTCCCAGCTCTACCACTACGACTCAACCTAGTGTTAGCGCCAATGCTTCTGGAAACGGTGGCCTGAATGCGCTGATCACGATTCTCGAAGGCTGCTGGATGAGCAACTACTCGATCGATTTCCCGAACGAGCAAACGCCCGTTGCGGAATCTGTGACGATCGTGGCTTCCGACGTGCTCGATGGTCTCTCACTCTACAACGAGTTCATCGACAGCGGCAACAGCCCGATCGCTACGGACAACAACCAGATTGGTTCGCAACGGTTCCAGAACATTCTCGGAGTTTAACACGTAGTCCAACTGCTTGGTGACGTAGAGATTAGACTCAAACCAAATGTAAATACATCAGATGTAGGCTGGCTGAGATTATCGTAGTCGGTTGAACTTGGCAGCGAAAATTTAGATGTAGCTCAAATGGATGAGATTTAGATCAAATTTGAATCGCACTTCCTTTTCTCACCAAGCAATTGGGATAACTTTCTTTGGTGAGATATGATTTACCGCTCTTACTTCATCCCTGTCTATTCAAACCCTGGTAAGCAGGAATCTATTCGTTACACAATCACGAGATTTGCTCAATACGTTCAGCATTTCGTAAACAAGTTCTTCTATGATCAGGTTTCTAAATCTTCTACTAAAGGAATTGGGAAATTAGCAAATCAGGCACAGTACAAAGCCAGAGGAATCATTAGAGCTCAAAGGGCTGCTTCTGAAGCTACTGGTAATAAATCTTCTTGCCCAGAGATCAAATTCAAATCTTGTCCTGCCAAGATTGAAGTATCAGAAGATTCGTCTTATGATTATTGGATTTCTTCCCTAGATCAATTCACAGATAAACGAAATGGTAGAACCTTCATTCCAGCCAATTCCATTAAACCACTCAATAAATCTCTAAAACATGGATGGAAACTCAACGAAACCTGTGAACTCGTATTCAGAGGTTCTAAGTATCCTAAGCTCTACGCCAGAGTATTCGTAGAAAAAGAGGAGACGAAGGTTACTCCAAGTAAGGGTTTCCTTGGTGTAGACGTAGGAATCAATCACGACGTAGCACGTTCTGATGGCTATTTGGGACCTTCAGCTCGTGAAATTCTAAACAGGTCAAAAGAAAAGAGAGCAGAGCAATCTCGTCAAATAGCACTCAAAGAGATTCCAGAAATCAAAGCAGCTCTGAAGAAAGATGGATTAGAAACAATAAATTACACTCTCAGTAAAGCAAAGACAGCACAGCATTCAAGTCTCAAACAACAGCTAGGCATAGATGTGAGTCGTTCGATTGCACGTTGCCTTCGAGATTCACTGAGTTTAGTTGTTGAGAATCCCAAAGTTCTAGCAAACTTGAAGACTCATAA
>DAIDAB010000057.1:10242-10667 GCA_027310845.1 bacterium
GTGTAGATGTAGGTATCAATCATACGGTAGTACGTTCTGATGGTTACTTAGGACCTTCAGCAAAGAAGATTTTAGATAGAACCAGAGAGATAAGAGCAGAAAGACAACGTCAAAATCACAAGTTCAAATCACAGAAGACTGCATTAAAGCAGCAGTTAGATATTGACGTGAATCGAGCTCTGAACGTTTCAAAGCGAAATTCACTGAGTTTAGCTGTTGAGAATCCCAAAGTTCTAGCCAACTTGAAGACTCACAATAAGTGGGCTAAGTGTTACTTCGCGAATCGCCTCACTGTGCGAGCGAGAGAAGAAGGGATTGATTTGAAGTTCATCAATCCTGCTTACTCTTCAATCACCTGTTCACAGTGTGGAACAATAGATAAGTGGAGTCGAGATAGACAAGACTTTCATTGCACTGCTTGTGGA
>DAIDAB010000058.1 GCA_027310845.1 bacterium
AATAAGCATTGTATGCATGCAAACGTATGCGCCTGCTGGGCTCAAGAGGAATCCTCTCCTGTCGAGAGCCCTAAATAGAAATCAGCGCGCGACTCGCGCCAAATATAGTCCGGTCGCTCCGGGTCTATATCGATTCGAAGCATTCGCCTCAGCGGGGCAAATATCTTGCAGAAGCATGTCCATTATTCAATGAACGCGAATCTGGGGGTGGCTCGACTTTTGCATTGCAATAGGATTTGTACACGCAGTCTCGTCTCTGGGAAAGAATTTAAGCTAGTCTCGAATGTTATGAGAAAGTCTTGCAAACGCACTCTACTCTGCGCGACTTCATTTCTAGCGAGCGACCAACGATAATAACGAATCCCTCGCATAATGACCAGCTCAAGTTCCCGCAGAGTAGATTTAGCGCAGCGAAGGTGATTTCAAGTCTTTTTCTGAAACCCGAGGACTCTATCTGGCTGGATGAAAATGCCACACAACCCGAGCAGAGCGACTATGTCCTGTATCTTGGGTGCAATGTTCTCCAAACTCCCTTCCTGATGTGGACATGCATCGACGTCTTGAGGAAGATGGGAATCAAATTTGCGATTGTTGGTGGGACAAGCACTTGCTGCGGTTCACCATTTCTGAGTGCCGGAAAGATCGAAGCCGCGGAGTCTTTTGACAGAAAAAGGATAGATGTTTTCTCAAGATTCAATCCGCAGACTGTTATTGAGTGGGACGAATCATGTCACGAATTCACTCATCTTAACACTCTCAGCTATATGAAACCAAAGTTTAAGATGAAAAACATCGAGCAATTCATCGCGGAGAACACGCACTTGCTGAAATTTGAAAAACCAATCAACAAGAAGGTCGGAATACACGATCATTACGGCCATGCTGACAATTCCTACGCTGACATGGAAGCCCCTAGGAGGGCACTCAAAGCGATTCCGGGTGTGGAGCTCATTGAATTGGAACACAACAGACTCCAGGCACTTCCTTGTGGTTTCGAGTCCATCTCCTACAATGGACGGAAGGAAGAAGGAAAGCTCCAGAACCGAGATCTGTTAGCAGAAGCTTCGAGCACAGGCGCAGATATTCTAGCTGTGTTTTGGCAAGCTTGTTATCGCACACTTGTCAGCACTGGCGAAATTGATGTGAGGCATTTTATAGAGATCGTCGGGGAAGCTCTTGGCGTAAACTATGAGGACAAGTACAGGAAATACAAGCTATGGAATAACGTGGATAGAGTTGTTGACGACGCCAAGGAGAACATTGCAGCAAACGGTTACACTGAAACGGAGATCAAACCTTATGTCCAGAAATATCTTTTTGACATCTCTTCGACTTTTTGCTGATATCAGATGAAGAAAATCATACGCCCTAAACGCATGTACGACCCTTCATTTCACTCATACTCCCATGGAGTAAAGGCGGGGAACTTGATCTTCGTGGCTGGGCAGCTCGGGATGGAGACTGTTGGACTCAAGAGACGACTTGTCCGTGGAGGCATTATGGCACAGACAAGACAAGTCTTCAAGAACATTGAAACAGTTCTTGCGGAAGCTGGCGCGAATTTAGATCACGTAGCAACAATGAGTGTCTATCTCAAAGACATCAAGGATTTGGAAAAGTTTTGTGAGGTCAGAAACGCGGTTTTCAAACGGGATTTTCCTGCAAGTACCTCAGTACAGGTCTCCGAGTTCGCTGTAAAGGGCGCGTTGGTCGAGGTAAATGTTACCGCAGTTGTTCAATGACGATTTCACGCCAGGATGTCTATAGGAGTGATCCAGCTTGTCAAGACTTCTTTCGCGTTAGGCTAGAAAGTGTCCCGAGCGATGAACTGATGACGTGCTCTAAGCTAGCAGAATTTCCTACAGAGAATTGGTGGATTGCTCAGAAACATCCATCTAGACAGTGATGTCAAAGCCGACTTTAATTGCGCATTCGATATGATAGTATCGTGCACCGGTTCTCGAACCCTTGCTGAGTGCATATCTTGACTCGATCAAGCCGTTGCAATACTTGCAGTTTGCCGGATTTCTTCTACGCTTTCGTACATGCAGATCTACGATCTTTATGCTCCTCGTCTGGCCGAGCAGAACCGGCTTCCTTTCCTCTGTCTCCACCTTGGTTGAAGGAGCAGTTTTTGTCAATACTTCGGTCTTTTTCAAACTCCAATCTTTCCCAATTTTAAGATGTCATACGTTTCAGTCGAGTTTTCGACCTTAATCCTCTGATTTGACTCCCTATTTATCTTTGCATCAACGCCTACGGCGACAGAAAGTTGCCATACATTGAAACTGCTTTCAGGCGCTTTACTAAACTCTGATAATCGAGTCGGAACTTGGATTTAAGCAGAGAGCTCAATTTCATAATTCGAGCGTCGCATTGGCTCCGACCATTTTAACTTTCGCGCCCTGAAGCACCTTAAACAGCTCCGGGTGCTCCGTGTGGATCGGGACAAGCATCTTTGGCCCAATACGGTTGACAATCTCATTAAGGTCTCTTCCCGAGGCGTGTCCTGAACAATGAGAGTGAACCTTATGCATGCCAAATCTCTCTATCCAGTTGTTCATCTTGGTCTCGCTAATTTCTCCCTCCTCGTTGAATGGCTCACTTGTTGAATGAAAGTACACTCCTCCGGAAGGCTTGATGTCAATGAGCTCTTGGACGTAACCTGAGCCAAGAGCTGCGATGATCTTAGATTGATTCTTTCTTACATCTTCAGCCGTGAGGACATTGTCCTGCTTGTAGAACTCCATATCTTCTTCATCGTAGTCATCGGTACTATATGTACCAGAGCCCTCTCTAGGTTTGTAAATCGAGATGTTTTCGTCATCTGATTTGGGCAGAGCAAGAGATGTGCTCGTGGATAGGGCACGAAGATACCTCGCAGTCTTGGCGTCTATCAAGAGCTTGCGTTCTGAGGATTTCGCGATGGTGTAGAAAGTCGTGAACCTGTCCACATCCTTGTAAGAATAGTCAACGAAGGCAAAGAGATCCTTTGCCCTCTCGACGTAGTACTTACACGTCTCAAGAACATCAGATTCCCTGTTTGAGGAGGTCTCATTGATCCGCGTGCCTTCGCAGAGCATTAAGTCAGGCTTTCCTTGGGATGCACGCTCGACGAATTCTGCGGTGAGACTGGGCTTGTTCCCGTGCATGCGGAGGTCTCCCGAGTACACAATTATGGAGTCGCTTGTCCTAATTATGAAGCCGTAGCAACCTGGGATTGAATGGTCAACATGCACTGGCTCCACTTCTATCGAATCTACGTTGATTGTCTCTTTGGGCGTTGTCCTGAACGTTTGAATCTCTCTTTTGATTGGTTCAGCTCCGCGCTCCAGAGGCCTTTTCTTAAATTTACTGATTTCAAACTCGATGTTCGCGTTGCGCTCTGCCTCGAGTGACTCTATGATATCCTTCGCGGTCTTGCCCATCCACACAGGAATGTCTTCTCTTAAGAACGAGATATAGTCAGCGTGATCTGCATGTGCGTGGCTCAGAAGTACCGCGTCGACAAACCTGTCTTCTTTCTGAGTTCTCCCCGCAAGCGAGAGAAGATCGTCTCTATAGATCCCACGTAGATCAGGGAGGATTCCAAGAGCCAGAAAATCCCCAATTCCATTAGCAAGCCGCGGCCTTTCGACCCAGTCGTAGAACGCAGATCTTGCACCGAAACTCTTCCCAAAATCGAGAAAGATCCTTGTGCCCTTGTTTTCCAGAAGAATCTTGTTTCCGCCGATTTCGTTGACTCCGCCATAGAAAGCTAGTTTCGTCTCCCTTGACAAAATTTCTTGTTCAACTCGCCGAGAGATATCTTATGAATCTTTCAGAATAGGGCATCTAGGTCCTAGAAAGAACTTCTTTGTTTGCAAGAGCTTTCGGCATCTTCCCGTTGAGCGCATCTATCAAATTTGTAGCGGCAAGACCTGACATCTTGGAACGTGCCTGAATCGAGGCGCTTCCTAGATGAGGTGCTAGCACCACGTTCTCAAGCGAAAGGAGAGGGCTCTGTTGGTCAAGAGGTTCCTGTTCAAATACGTCAAGTCCTGCAGAAAAAATCTTGCCTCTCTTGAGCGCAGAATATAGTGCAAACGAGTCCACAATGGCTCCTCTTGAAGCGTTCACAAAGACTGCGGATTGTTTCATCATTGAAAACTCGCGATCTCCGAATCGATGACGTGATTTTTCATCCAACGGCAGATGTACGCTCACAACATCGGATGTCCTTAGGAGAGTGTCGAAATCGCAGTAATGTATTCCCATGTCTTTCTCGAGTTCAGCATTCGGACCCTTTCTATCGAAATAGATTACACGCATTCCGAATCCCAATCCTCTTCTCGCTACCGCTTTTCCGATTCGCCCCATCCCGACTATCCCTAGCGTCGAATTGTGGACGTCGTAACCTACCAGAAGGTACGGAGACCAAGGTTTGTTCCACTGCCCTGACCTTACGAACCTGTCTCCTTCGGCGACCCTTCTTGCTGAAGCAAGTAAGAGCGCGAAAGTGAAATCTGCAGTGGCCTCAGTTAGCACATCGGGTGTGTGCGTGACAATTATTCCCTTTTTCGTGGCATAAACCATATCGATATGGTCTAGGCCGACGCTGAAAGTGCTCACCACCTTGAGGCGAGACGCATTGTCAAGAAATTCTCTGTCAACCCTTTCGGTTAGGAGAACGAGGACTCCCTCGACATCCTTTGATTTTGAAAGCATCTCGGCTCGGGAAGGGGGAATATCCCTTTCTGCATGAAGGGTCACATCGCAGTTCTCGTAAAGGAGGCTCATTCCCGGTTCTGGTATGATCCTAGAAACATAGACTTTGGGCTTCAATTGGAGCCCAATTCTTGACTGACACATTTAGCCATTATTCGAGCTGTTTTGGCTCACGTTGAGTAAGACTCAGACAAGTTGCCCCAGTCGGTTTTTTCGCCTCCTTACTTCTTGCAAGGCGAGGAGGAAGTGCGCATCCAAAGGCCTTTACAAGATGAAGTTCTTTACTTATTCTCTACTCATTGCATTGAGAAGAAAATGAGTAAAATCATCGCTTGATTGTCGGTTTCTCAAGGATATTCCAAGGATTGAGCCGCCAAATCACACATGATACTGACGTAGCCGTAGAGTTTGGGCCAGAAGAAGTTTCTTCGATATCAAATTCCACGACCGAGCGCCTTCCGACACAATCGAATTCATGCTTCGTGCTAAAGGACTTCCCTCCAATGGGTTTCTTTGGCATGACAATCACCCTGTGTATAGAGATTTTTTCGATATTTTGCACAGTTTTTGTAATTTTCTGCGCAACTTTAAAGAGCATGGACTGCGTACAATTCTCAAGAGCTCTGTTAGCCATGAGCACAGTAGATTTCAAGAACGAGCGTCAGCGCTCGAAGCTGGCGGCCCCCTCTGTCACAAAGAGGGCGTGCAAGGCCTGCAACAGGGAGTTCGGGCTGGACGAATATCTAGACCACGTCTACGAGAATGACGACTGCTACAGGGCATACCTTGCCTCTGAAAAGAAAGAAATGAGCAAACAGTAAGTCTGCTCTTATTTTACTGCCAGTTCTTCTAGCCTCAGTGGTAACCCTAAAAAGAGAAATCCGGCGCACCTAGCTCTTGAATAAAGATTGTCTGAAGAGAAAAAAGAAGATGCGCAGTATCCAGTCTCTGAGCAGTTCAAGGTGCTTGAAGGTTACGACATTTACAGGAGTGCGAAGCTCATCGTCGCCCTCGTTGTAGTGGAAAGCAAGTTTGGCAAAGATCTGCGCATGTACCGATGGCAGCTTCGCGGAGAAAGTTGGAAGGTAGACCTCTGCAGAATGAGTGTCTCGGGTTGGGACTGGCCGACGCTGTCAAGTAAAGCAAAAGAGCTGATTGAAAAGCACCAAATAAGAAAGTCTGGCGCATAGATCCAAGTTGAACTACGTGCAAAGTGTATCAGAATGACCTCGTGAAGAGACGTGACACTGAAATTATGAAATTTGGAATCGTTCTCCCTGTTGAGGGCAATGTAGCTAAAGAAGGAAAACCTGATCCGCGTCTTGCCATAGCGACTGCTCAAAGAGCAGAGGAGCTCGGCTACGATTCAGTCTGGGCTGGCGAAAGACTGCTGCTTTCTCAGAGGCTTGAGCCGCTTCTCGTCCTTGCGAGTATATCCGGAAGGACCGAGCGCGTCCGACTAGGCACGTCGGTGCTTATCGCACCGCTTAGGCACCCTGTACTACTTGCAAATCAGATATCTGCTCTAGATCTTACTTCGAATGGAAGATTGATTCTAGGCCTTGGGGTTGGTGCAGAAAGAATCAAACTCGAGTATGAGTCTGTTGGTGTTCCATTTAGAGAAAGGGGAGGAAGACTGGATGAATCTATCACGGTCTTGAAACGTGTTTGGACTGAAGAAGAAGTCACTTTTGAAGGCAAGTATTACAAGCTTAACAATGTCAGAATGCGGCTCAGGCCCAAGCAACGAGGCGGGCCTCCCATCTGGCTCGGTGGGATGACTCAGAGGCTGTTAGGAAGAGCAGGTCGTTTTGCAGATGGATGGATGCCCATCGAAGTACCACCAGCAGAGTATTCGGATTCCTTCAAGCAGCTCTCGACATTTGCTCTGTCAAGCGGTCGGGATCCTTCCAAAATCGAACATGCACTCTACATAACACTAAACATGAGAAAAGACCCCGCAGAATCAAAGAGGGAAGCCCAAGAGTTTCTTGAAACCTATTACGGTGCAAAGTTTGCTTCGATAGAGAAATTTGGCATATTCGGGACTCTCAAGGATTCCCTGGAGGGAATCGAGGAATACTCAAGCGTAGGGATTGAAACGATCGTTGTGAGATTTGCTTCATTTGGAGATCCAATTCAGGAAGTCGAATCATTCGCCAAAGACGTACTATCGTCATTCTGAAGACCCTACTTGCGAATTTTGGCCATAGATTCGAGTCTAGGCACCGTCTCCCCCAAAACTATTGTCACAACAGGTCGCCAGCTTTTGTAAAGCTGGTTTTCCTGAGTCCAATTTTGCAATGCGAGAGCTATCTATGATAGTGCATAAGGAAAGCTCCTACGAGAGCAAGTATTGCGCCGATAAAATACAAGCCTCCGCCCAAGGCAAATGACATCACTGCGATTACTCCTATGATGTAAGCTACAGCCCTTGGAGAATCTAGCGACATATAGAGAGAAACTATCGCAAGTGCACCAAGAACTGCCTCAGTTCCTGCGACCAGAAAAGTAGTCAGTCCAAATGCGCCAATAGTTGGCACAAGTAGTGTGTCTCGTATCATGCCTACGATTCCATCTAAGGTGATCATGAGAGCTCCTATCGCTGCTAATGTGATGCCGTACTTCGGAATCTGTATTTGTCTCCTCTCACTTTCTACAATACTTCGGGACATCGTCTTGTTTTCGCCTCCTATGATTCAGTAATGGAGCCCTCAACTATTTACATGGAGGAGACGATTCTCATACCTGATAATGGGAATTTAGAACGATGGCGCCCACATCAAGGATTTATGCTCATAACCCCCCGAAAGTGTTATAGTTCTAAAGGGAGCAAGAAAAGTGAGATTTTTCAGCTATCCATCTTCTTGGAGCTCTGGAGGAACTAGGATCGAGGGTTGACTACAAGCAAGTGGTTTGAGCTCCCAAAAGAGCTCCCGATTCCAGTCGACGATGGGGCTTGCGCGCATCTTCAAGGGATGTTTATGCCTGATGTCAATTTGCAATCAACTCGCGGTCGTCAAGTAAACATTGGGGAAGTTTCATCCAATAAGACAGTCTTCTTCTTTTATCCCATGACAGGCAAGCCGGGAGTTCCCTTACCGAAAGGCTGGGATCTGATACCTGGAGCCCGCGGATGCACCCCTGAATCTTGCTCTTATCGTGACCACTACAGAGAGTTTAGAGACCTTGGTTTCGAGGTTTTCGGGATAAGCTCTCAGACCACTGAAGATCAAAAAGAGTTCTCTCAGAGATCAGGCATTACATATGAGATCTTGAGCGATTCGAAACTTGAACTAGCTAGAGCCTTGAGGCTTCCAACATTCACAGTCGAGGAAGTCGAAAGACCCCTAATCAGACGCCTGACGCTAATTGCAAAAGAAAGGAAGATAGAGAAAGTATTCTATCCTATATTCCCTCCTGATAAGAACGCTGATCAGGTGCTCGAATACTTGCATCAATCTTAAGAAAACAAACAAGAGCTCTAGGATTCTCTCATTTGCTCTAATGGAAAGACGAGGCGACTTGTGCCTTAGGTCGTACTCAACCCAAGACACAATCTCCCATAACGCGAGTCTGAGATTTTCATCGACCAGTTGGTACCTGAGCCGGAGTAACCACCGGCCGCCTTGGTCTCGTTGCGTTCATGATCGCGCTTCCGACGATGACTATCGCCAAGTTAAGCGCCAGACCAATTGCTCCAACGTACATCGCGAAAGGACTACCTGCGGCTAGTGCTACCCCTGGAGCAGGATAGATAGTCGTAGTTAATGGGAACGCGAATTTGTTTGCTGCCAACGTGAAATACAAGCTGGCAGCGAGTCCTACTGCAGCGCCCGCGAGTAAAGCTTCGTTTCTGAACCATTTAGTGAAGAGGACAAAGTAAATCGTCGGTATCCCCTGAATTACAAACGCAGCGGCGAAGTAATAGAATTGCACATTGTAAGTCGGAGGTATCAAGAAAACGACACCTAGAGCTGTGAATTTGAAGACCGCGGATGACCATTTAGCTATTCGACTCTCACCCTTTGGTGTCAGGTTTGGCTTGAACTCCTTCACAACGTTCCTCGCAAGAAGATTACCCTGTGCGATTGCCATGATTGCAGCAGGCACCAGTCCTCCTACGAAGACTCCAACCAGAACTATGGCGGCAAACCATGGTGCGCTTCCATTGAATTCTGCGAGAGCCATTGCGGGGATAACCAAGATGCCTTTGAAAGAGGCCGGGAAAGATGATAGCAAGCTATTTGCTGCAGCGTTCTGTGTCACGATGACTCCCAGAGTGTCTGCAAGAAAAAGAGGGATTGCGTAGAAAATAGCTAGAGACAGGCCAATCTTCAGGTTTTTGCGGCTTTGAGTAGCATAAGTGTTGTTGATGTTATGAGGCCAAGAAACATAGGATAAGGCCGTACCCAGCATGCTTGTGGAAAAGGCAATAGAGAGCAATGGGTTGAATGAAATAAAGTTAGATCCAGCTGGCGGAGCTGCAGGTTTGGTCGCATGCGCGAACGCATTTCCAAAACCTCCTACCGCACCGAACGCTATTGCAACTAGGGCAAGCAGAGAGATCCAAACGAGAATATCTTTGAAGATTGAGCCCAATGTCGCTCCTCTGAGGCCACTTGTGAAAGTGAATCCTGCCAGAACGACAAATGCCACTACCAGTCCTATTTCTTGCAACTCGGTAGAGTTTCCAAGACCATAAAACATTGCGACGAGGACTCCTTGCAACCCCACTATTTGCAGAGCAATGTATGGTATCAAAGCTCCGATTCCGACGAGCGCAAAGACGATCGAGAGTGCCCTACTGCCAGTTTCTCCTTTTATTGTGTCACCCACTGTCAAGTAGCCTTTCTCTTGGGCCTTGGTCCAGAGTCTAGGCAGGACAAGAATGGTAAACGCAAAGACCATTGCCTGGTATGTTACAGCCATGTATCCAAAAGCGCCAAGAGTGAAGATACTGGATGGGACAGACAATATCGAGAACGCAGTGTACCAATCAGCACCGAAAAGAAAGAATGCCGTAAAAGCTCCCAGTCTTCCACCTGCCATACCCCATTCGAATATTCCACTTAGGTCTCCCTTCCTCCATCTCGATCCCAGAAAGCCGAGAGCAATGAATACTACAAATAACCCAATGAAGACCGGAAGGATCACATTCAGATTTGGAACTATAGTGCTTGCAGCCATTCTAATTTTACACCTTTCCTCTTTCCGAAGCGAAGGTATATGCCAGAAGAAGCACGGCGCTCACAGGGAACATTAACAGAGGCCACCAGTAAAAGAATGGCATACCTCCTAGACTGTAGGCGGTTCCTATGTTGTACCAGGGCCATAGATACGCTCCCCAGATGACGAGTTCGGCTACTAATAGTACTGCGGTTGAACGATCCATAGATCTTTTCGAAGCGCGAGTTAGGCGGCTTATATTTAAGCGTTCAATTCTTTAGCTTTAGGCGGCACAATGTAAAAAACCACTGGCCTGCTCGTACTATACTCAAAATTTCTTGGTGCGACTCATACCTGATTTGAAATATTTTTGCTCGCCAAGATTAGTTGGGGACATTGGCCGAAGGAGCGAAGACCTAGGGCTATTAGATTGATGGATTCCTTATTCTTGCTCGAGCCGGAATCAAAGTAGCCTGAAAAGGCAGATTCTAAACAAAAAAGTACCCAAGCCCTCCATTTCCTTTCTTG
>DAIDAB010000059.1 GCA_027310845.1 bacterium
GTCACATCAGCAAGAGGCATCAGATGAGATTTCACGTGTTCATTTGCTTAAACCTTTTGAGCATTTTGAAAGTGAAGATCATCTGTTCATCTTTACGGGAAGTGTCAGAAATTTAAAGCATATTAATTCAAAGCATATTATCGATCATACACATTGAACAATATCACTCAGGACAGCCCTGATGATCTGAAAGATTTGTGGAAAGATCTTTCAACAGAGCTAGGAACGGATGGTTTTCAAAAACACCTCGACATTCTGAAACATTCTCTCCAGAGCTCGGAGAGCTTTGCTAACAAGATGAAAATTCAGTTCAGTGGGGTGGCGCCTGACAAAGTTGATCCGAACTTAAGACTTGCGGCAAGGAAGGATCTTGTTTCATCACTCCAAGTTCACTCCCTGACTCTCAATTCGGTTCAGAGCGTGTTCTCAAGCCTGTCGTCAGCGGAAAAGGGACTAGTCCAGAAAGTGCTTGACTGGATCTTGCAAAACATCGTTCAGGTACTCAGTAGCTATTCTGAGCATCTGAACGTTGACAGCTGGAGTGTAGAAGCTACTGGAGGACTCCCATTGGGAGTGAGCTTCTCCGTGACAATTACATTCAAGTGATTGATCTTGGCTTCCGCACCAAGCTTTTCTCAGATACAGCGAATCATAGTTGTGTTGCAGGAGAACCACACATTTGACAATTATTTTGGCGCATACCCCAGCTCTGAGGGGACACTCGGGAAAAACATCTGCATCCCCGAGACACCGGGAACCTCAAAGTGCGTCTCACCTTTCCATGATTCCAATTTGACTCCTCTAGATTTGAACCACAATTGGAATTCTGCTCACGCAGACTACGATAGTGGTCAAATGGACGGATTTGTCTATTCTGAAGGAAATAATGAGACGATGGGCTACTACGACCGAGAAGATATTCCCCATTACTGGAGTGCGGCCGACAACTACGTACTGTGCGATCACTACTTCACATCCGTGATGAGTGAGAGTGCGCCAAATCACCTGTATCTTGTCGCTGGGACTGCTGGAAGCTTGATAGACGATCGAGTCCCAAGGACGCTTAAGTTTCCGCCCATCTTCAAGCAGCTTGACGAGCAGAGAATCTCTTGGAAGGTGTACGGATTCACCAAGTGGTATGAGAGCTTTGAATACGTTCAGCAGAATCCCTTAGCTAATCAGAATTTCGCTTCGGCGAGCTCTTTTGCTTCAGACCTCGCTTCTGGAAATCTCTCAGAGGTCTCATGGATTATAGGCGCTCCTGGAGGAAGCGAGCACCCTCCGCAAAACATCCAGAACGGCGAGGATTCTGTCGCAAACGAAATTGTGAATGCTGTGGGAGAAAGCAACTATTGGAATTCAATTGCGCTCTTCGTGACCTGGGACGATTATGGAGGCTTTTACGACCACTTTGCTCCTCCACAAGTAGATCAATTTGGCTACGGTTTCCGTGTTCCATGCCTTGTGATTTCGCCTTACTCGAAGGCAGGTTTCGTCGATCCTAGGGTGAATGATCACACTTCAATTCTGAAATTCATCGAAATGCGCTTTGGGCTCAGCTCTCTCAGCACGAGGGACGCCACCGCAAACGATCTCTCGGAAGCATTCGACTTCTCGAAGCCGCCACGAATCTTTGTCAAGATCTAATTTTTCTTTCTCAACATGCTTCGTCCTATTAGGTGAAACATTTCTCTCCTCTAAAGACAGTGGCGCTAGAATTATTAGAGGCGCAATACTAATCTGATGAATTTCATTGAAGCTTTCAAGTTGGCGCCGCACTTGCAATCATCATGATTTTGGTCATGACAAGGGCGGCTATCACGTACCAACACTTTGACACGGGAAATCTCTCAAACAGCGATTCCTCCACTTTAAGCAACGTTGCTTTTAGCAGAACACTATTCACCAGTGAGACATCAGTCTATTCAATTGGAAGTTCTGCCCTATGGACGACCTATCACATGGACAATTCGAGGAGCGGATTCGTATTTGTAGCATCGGGAAACGTGATCAGTGCTTTCAGTATATGATCCGCGAGCTTTCCTGCAAATGCTGGCCAAATACATCGGAAGCTGTGTAGAAAAGATACCTACAGCATCATATCAAATTTGAACTCTCAATGTAAATCAGAATAATGGAGCCTGCAGTCTAGCGATCTGCGTTGAAATTTTGTCAACGTATTCCTCGAGTCTTCGAAGTATCGTCCTCGAAGTCACAGCCCCGATGATTTTCTCATCTTGGGTCACTAGAACTCTTCTTATCCCGCGCTCAGCCATTAGCTTCGCTACAGAATCGATTCCATCACTTGATTTTACAGTCACGAGGCTTGGGCTCATGATCTCTCCCAGCTTGACCGATGAGGGGTCTCTGCCTTCAGAGACAATTTTAGCAAGGAAATCCCATTCTGTAACCATCCCCTCTGGTTCTCCCTTAGAGGAAATTACCACGATGAAACCATGATGTTTTTCCTTCATTTGCCTTGCCGCGTCTAGTGCGTTGGCTTCTCGGCCAAGTGATATGAAGTCGGGCTCTACGATATCCTTTGCAACCAAAACCATTTGGTAGTTTTCGCCTCACCTTGCTTTTGTCGATCCTCTCAGGAACGAAGCGATGGCGGCTACCGCACTGAGCACTGTCATAAAAAGGAATATCCTGTGCATCGCATCTATGAAGAGACCAAGATTAACTTCCCCTGACTTTACTGGCAACCCTGCAAAGATAGCCTGGAGCGTGCTGAGCGGCATACTTGTGGCCATGATTGCAAACGCTATCCCAAGACTGAGCAGCATCCCGGTATTCACAAGAGTTGAAAGCATCCCCGACGCAATTCCTCGGCGCATTACAGGCACGGAATTCATTATCGATGCTATATTGGGTGATACGAAAAGCCCACCTCCAATACCCGTGAGTATCATAGGGATTACAAATGTGGAATAAGGCGTTCCGAGAGGCATCAAGGAGAACCCAAGGAAGGCTATTGCCGATATCACCATTCCCCCTGTTGCGAAGCTTCTCGACCCATAATTGTCAGAAAGGTATCCACTGATAGGGCCGAATACGACAAAGGCTACTGAGAACGGAATCAGCATCAATCCAGCAGTTAGAGCATCAAGCAGTAAGACACCTTGAAAATAAAACACTAGCACGAATGAAACTGCACCTCTTGAGATCGATGCGAGGAGGTTGCTCAAGATCCCAGCGCTGAACGCGCGAACCCTGAATAGTTTAAGGTCCATCATTGGAAATCTGATTTTCATTTCGGCGTACACAAATGCCCCGATGAGGATCAATCCGAAGATCATTAATCCTATTTGAGGTAGAGCCCATCCGCTGACAGAACCGAAGACAAGTCCGAGCAGGAAAATCGTGAGTCCAATTCCAAAAAGGGCCATTCCGATAACATCTGGCCTTTCCCCTCTTGTCTGAACGCTGAGCTCCTTCAGTTTCACATACGCCCACACAGTCGCGAAGGTCCCCACGGGGAGGTTGATCCAGAATATTGACTGCCATCCGAGCGTTGAGGTCAGTACACCACCTGCAACGAGACCTATGACCGATCCTGCCACGCCTCCTACCTGGTTAATCCCAAGAGCTCGGCCACGCTCTGTCGGGGGAAACGCATCAGTGATTATCGCAGTCCCATTTGCGAATATCAAAGCGCCCCCGAGCCCTTGGATTAGTCGAAAGATGATTAGAGAGAAACCGTTGATCGAAATGCTGCAGAGTCCAGATCCTACAGTGAAAATGGCAAAGCCGATGTTATACATTTTGATTCGACCGTAGATGTCGGCAAGCCTCCCTATCGCAAGGAGTATTGTTGCTATTACGAGTGTGTAACCCATGATTATCCAGATTGCATCCGCTGTGGGCGTATCTGGAAGTTTCCTGATGATGGTCGGAAGCGAGATCAGCACTATGTTTGAATCAAGAAGTGCCATAAAGCTCGCAATTGAGGTGTTTGTCAACACGACGTACTTGTACTGCAAATGCTAATTGAACGAGCCTCCCCTACGTTCTATCAATAAAGATTTGTAGAATCGTGGAAAGATACTTAGTTTTGGGGCTTACTGGTTTGCAAATCCGCAGGGGACTTGGCTTTCTTCACTAAACTACTATGGTAGGCTATTCTCAGGACAACGAAGGCGATTGGAAAAGCGTAAAATCCAAGAAACTGCAGTAAGCCGTCTGCGGTTACGAGCCAGCTTCGCCCAAACTCACTGAGAATCCCGACATGAGCCGGAGTGCTCGCAGAAAGTATTGGAGCGATCACTCCGAGTACCGTCGAGATGTTGATTGCAATCATTCTTCCCTTGGAAACGAAATATGCCAAGGTGTAGAGCAGGATCACTGCGACAAGTGTGAGATTGATCAGAAGCATTGAAACCTGGTTGTAGGCGTAGAGAAGTATGTCTCCAATGGAGAGCGAGAGAGCTGAACCTAGAAGCAACATGCTTAACAGTTTCAAAAGAACTGATCTGCGCAATTATGACCACTGAATTGGATTTGGCACAAAATAGCGTTTCAAAAGTCTAGCTGTTCTTCGTTCCCAAAGACTGGAGTTGGCGGAATTTTTCAAATTCAGGCGTTAATCCACGATAAGCTTTTAATGCGGAAACGGGATTTCTGCAGTCTATGAGCTTGCTCTTGCGTGGTCTATCAAAGGAATTTATGAAGGAAATTGGGGCGAGATCTAGGGAGATGTATGAGCTATTGACTCCGGCCGTCGACATTTACGAGGACGGAAGTGATCTCGTTGTGGTGCTTGACATGCCAGGTTTCGAGAAGGATAGAATTAGAACACGCCTTCAGGAAGGCTACCTGACAGTCAGTGCAAAGCGTGATCCTATCGATGCTGATGGCGTGGTTTACTGGCAACAGAGACCTTTGAACGTGAGCAAGCGGATACCTCTTCCAGTCAAAGTTCACACCGACGAGGATGCAGAGACTGTCACTGCGAAATATGACAATGGAGTTCTGACAGTCAGGCTTCCGATAAAGGGTGTTGGAAGAATCAAAATCCAGTGATTTCTCTATTCACGCGAACCAACTACAGCGAGCACGAGAAGTAGAAGAGAACCTGCAAGCGCTAATTTACCTGGGGTCGTACTCAGAAAGAACAGCGAGGCTACAACAGCACTAGCTCCGAGACCTGCAAGCATCCCAGAACCAAACAGTCTCATTCGGCGAGATTCATTTCCAAGAAGCGCGCCCGTTCTTCGACTCTCCAGCATTGTCTTGAGAAGCGGCGCTACATCAATTGAAGCATCGACTGCTTGGCCAAGCTTCTTTAGAGCATCTTTAAGATCTTCCTTGTAGGCCTCCTTGAGTAACCCTTCATCTTCCAACAGTCCACCGAGTATTTTCACAAAGCGAAAATTCTGATCCAGTTTAAGGCATATTCCCTCCAGAATCGATAGCATTCTCATGTATAGTACGAGGTTCTTAGGAAGCTTGAACGGAAATTGGTAGATCGTCCTGTTCGCTATTTCCATTAGAGCCTTTACCTCGGTTTCCTCGACTTTCCTTCCCTGCATGTCTGCGAAAGCTAGCTCTATTCCACTTCGTATGACATATCTGTTTGCAAGCGGCTGGAGAACGCCTAATTCAAGCATAACATCAACAAGTCGCGAAGCATCATAGTCAGCGATGGCAGTATAGAACCGGATTAGAAGAGTACGGGTTTGGTCATCTAGAGAACCAGTCATCCCAAAATCGTAAAGAGCAATCCTTCCATCCTGCGCAATCGAAATATTTCCAGGATGTGGATCTGCGTGAAACATGTCTTGGCTCAGCAACATTTTAAAAAAGAGCTTTGCAACTCGACGAGCTAGTTTTTTCCTGTCAACACCGGCCTTGTCAAGAGCTTCGATATCGCTTATCTTAATGCCTGGCAAATACTCGAGGACGAGAATCCGATCAGTAGAGATCTCGGGAAAAATGTCCGGAATAACGACATCGCGGTCTGATTTTAGATTCCTCTTTATCGTCAAAAGGTGCGATGCCTCTATCTTGTAATCCAATTCCTCTTGCACAGTTTCCGCGAACTGGTCTACGACTGACTCAGCAGTGAATCGAAGTGATGAGTCAATGAACCTTCCAACAAGAGGAACAAGTCGTTGGAGCACTTTTGTGTCAAGGGCGACCATTTCGCGTATCCCAGGCCGGTTTACCTTGACTACAACGTCCCTTCCCCTATACTTCGCCCTATAGACCTGCCCCAGGCTTGCACCAGTCACTGCGTTTTGATCGAATCTATCGAAGATCCGCTCGATTTGACCCAGGTCCTTGGCTAGAATTTCTTGAACTTCTCCAAAGGGAGCAGGCGGAACTTCGTCTTGGAGCTTTGCAAATTCCTCTATGTACGGCTGGGGTAGTAGATCTGGTCTAACCGAAAGAAGCTGCCCCAGTTTGATGTAAGCAGGTCCAAGCTCTATGAATGATTGCACGGCCTTTTTCGCATGGCGAGCGTACTTCTCAGGGTTGCGAATCTTTCCATCTGCCTTGCGTATCTCCCTCCTGTCACTTCTATAGCGAAGCCCAATCGGAAGCAGTTTCCAGATGACATGAAGTAATCTCTTTGTCTCTGGTTTTAGCATAGCTGTCGTCGGAACCCCAAAAATCTTCTCAACCGAAGAGCAGATGTTTCAAGCCTCTGAAAAAGCTGTCCAGCGAAACGAACATGAGCAGGAAGCCGAATAGAGTGGCGGAAATTCCTCTAGTCTTTGACTTGCCCGATCCCGAAGTTGAGCCTTGGATCTTCGAAAGGATCAATGCTGATCCTAAAGCGACAATCGTTTCAGGTGAATCAACCGCCAAGTGCAAGAATGGCTTTGTTCTTGGATCAAATCTATCCTGATGCACGGCAAACCATTCATTGTATTCCCTGAGGTGAACGCCTGATTTGTGTCGATATTGCCTAAAGGCTCCTCTCGGAGAGCCAAGGCATGTTTCTTCGTACCCCTCAGGAAGAATAGGCATGATTGATTTTGAAACATAAATTTCATCATCAGAACACATAATCTGACTCAGCACTTGAGTTTCGATTTATGCGTTGTGAGTCAACTCCTGGACAAGTTGTACCAAACAGTCTATCATTTGGATGTAGGCAATGATTGTTTCCAATTTGGCTAGCTATGCGTACAACAATTCGAACAGACATTATTGGAAGCACGCGCCGCTTACAAAAACGCAGTATCTAATACCCTTGGAGGGTTTACCTCGAATCATGAGCGCGATAGCCTCAACAATCGTAGCACATAAATTCCTCGTCGCAATCGCCATAGCTTCACTGACAATCACGGGCGGAGCAATCGCAGTCGGAACCTCGGCCAACACAGTCGGGACGATGAGTTTCACGGTCAACTCATCTGTCGGCGTAGTATCAATTGCCAACATGGACTTTGGCAATCTTACCGCAGGGCAGTCCAAGACATTCACTTCAACAGCCAAAGTCAACATAACTTCAAATGGAAACTATACTCTATACTTGGAGAACACGCAGATACTTGACAATGCATTCAGCAGCTTTGACGCAAATGTCACTGGACTCAGTGCGAGCACAATCATGCTTTCGCTAGATAACCCTTGGGCCAGATTTAATGCAACGTCGGGTGTATATGATGTGACAATCTCTTTGAGGTTGACTGTAAATAGCGAGATCGGCCACATATTGACAGTCAACAACTCACCATTCCTCGGAATCAGCACCTATCCACCTTCGCACATCGAACCAATGCCGCCAATTGCTCCTCAACACCAAGAGGACAATGGACAAGACATCGACGGGGACTAGACACAGCTGTAGAGAATGACTGCAGCTTCTCCCTTTCTTTTTGTTATTCTCAATTTGCGTGAAATTTACGCTTTGGCAGACATTTTCTCTTGATGAACATTCACAAATTGGCCTAGAGATCAGAAAATCATTCAGCAGATTCATGAAATGTTTATCTTGACTCAAGTGAGGAGCATTTTACAATGACGTCATCGAATCAGAAAATAGCTGGAACGCTCCTTTTTGCAGGATCTGTTGGATTCATTCTTGCGATGAATATTGCGGAGTGGTTATACCCAGCAAATCCAGGTTACAGTGTCTCTCAGAACTATATAAGCGACCTGGGTGCCACGTGTCGCTCTACGTGTAACATATACCAACCGACTTCCACGATTTTCAACACGTCGATAGTTATTCTGGGGATTCTGATTATCTCCGGATCCTACTTTCTGTACAGAAGCTACAAGAAGAAGGTCTTCTCACTATTATTGATACTGTCTGGCATAGGTGCAATGGGTGTTGGGATATTCCCAGAAACAACAGGCAATCTTCATTCGATAGTATCGTTGATAGTTTTCTTATTTGGGGGATTGGCTGCCATCGCGGCGCTCCAGATTGTCAGGCGTCCCTTCAACTACTTCTCGATATTCCTGGGACTCTTGACGCTCTTCGCACTAGGTCTTTACACGTCCGGAAACTATCTGGGGTTCGGCCCTGGTGGAATGGAAAGATTAGTTGCCTACCCGGCGCTTCTCTGGGGAGCTGGACTTGGAGGATACATGCTTTCGACTCAGGACTCGTCTAAGCCCTGGTCAGCCGCAGCGAAACCTTGAGTGCTTTAATTGCCAGTGACGGCCTGCCCCATCTGACCAATTCTCAGAAACAGGTTTGCAAACCTGTAGAAATTGAGTTTGACTATCAGGAATCCTATCAACACAAGCGAGGCGAATTGGACCGCAGCAAAGTGAACCGCTAGACCCAGTATCAGCAATACCAAGATTCCAGCCTCTTTCCTAGCAATTCCAAAAGCCATTAGGAGAACTGACACTCCACCCAAGAATTTGTGAGTTCGCAGACTCAATCTTCGCTTCCAATTATCAAGTGACCTGAGAGTGCGCGAAGTCTTTAGGCGCATTACGATCCTCAATCCGAAGGTGTCGTTGCTTTATACTTAATCCTAACGGATTCGGAATCCACCCTCTTAGAAGATCGATTTTATCAGTCCACCGTCCACATTGATCATTGTTCCATTGATGTAGGCTGCTTTGTCGCTTGCGAGAAACGCAGAGAGATAGCCTATTTCCTCAGGCTTGCCATATCTTCCAGCGGGGACGTCTTTCAGCTGCTCCCTCATGAGATCTTCTGGCGTCTTTCCCGTTCTTCTTGATCTGTCCATTAAGAGCTGAGTCGCCCGATCGGTGAGTATGTGTCCCTGCAGTATCCCATTCGAGGTGACACCATTGCCAGCAAGCTCAAGCGCAAGCGACTTTGCGAGACCCGCAATACTCAGCCTCACAGTATTTGAGAGCACAAGATTAGTTATAGGACTCCTAAGCGTCAGAGAGGTGACATAGATCAATCGTCCCCACCTTCTTTCGACCATGTGTGGCACCAACTTCTTCGTGAGCCAGACCGCACTCATGAGAAGCAGATTGACTGCGTAATCCCAATCTTCAATATTTAGCTCACTGAATGTTCCGGGCTTCGGCGGACCCGTGTTGTATGCCAAGATGTCGACTTTATCAAAATGGTCCATGGCTACATGAGCAAGATGCTCTACCTGATCCCTCACAGTAAGATCGCAAACAACTGGAAGTATGTCACTGTTTCCAGTATCGCTAGAAATCAGTTTTCTTGCTTTTTCTAGCTCATCCATGTTTCGTGAGGAGATCACAACCTTCGATCCTTCTTCCGCAAGAACTTTTGCTATCCCAAGACCAATTCCCTTGCTGGCAGCAGTCACAAGCGACACTCTGTTCTTGAGTCCAAGATTCATACTACACCAATGGAACATCCTGTTTATAGAAGCTTCTGAAACGGCCTCTTGAGCAAGTCATGGAATAAGTCTGGTGATTAGGGCGAGAACGCCACAAGGATGCCGACTTCTGTCTATGTTGGTGGCCTAGTTTTTTGATGTGCCCTATTTCTGTGCATGGCCATAATAGTGCCAACTCTTGGGCGTGACAAAAATGCACGGCGTCTGATCCATCGAATGTTTTCTAGAAACTCTTTCCACTAATGTGAACTGGTGTCACAAGAATCTATATGCACTTAATGATCTAAATATCTCTACGCCTAGATCACAATTTTGATCACGTTCGTGAATATATAGATCGGAATGACTGAATATATCCACTCGTGATGGAGAATCACATCTTTTCTGATCTCTGGCCAGAACTTGTCCCCAACAAAATCAATTACTATGCATACCCCAGTCAGCGCGCCTACGTAACCAATATCCATCCAAAGAGGACCGTGAATCAGCTTGGCATGGCCCAATATGAAAAGGCCAGCGAGTATTCCATACGCCGCTGGAATTATCAGGTATATGCAATTG